>SKJO01000480.1 GCA_007121975.1 Nitriliruptoraceae bacterium
CAGCCGGGCGGCCTGACGGCTCATCGCGGACTCGCGGCGGTCCTTGACCTCAGCCGCACGATCCAGCAGGGCGGTCACCCCCTTGCGATCTGCCTCGGCCACCGCCTCGACCGCCGCCCCGAGGTTGCCCACGATCTCGGTGAGCAGTTCCCGCATCACCTCCTGGGTGGAAGCCGAGATCTCGATGCGCTCCTCGTGCATGCGGTGGCCGATGCGGACCAGGCCCATCTCGACCACGTCACCGATCGCCTCGAGCTCGTCCGCGGCGGCGAGCAGACGGGCGATCTCCGCGGACTGCCGCAGGCTGATCCGCTCCTGTCCGAGCTGCGCGAGGTAGGTCACGATCGCCGAGCGCAGCGCGTCGACCTCGTCGTCCATCGCCTCGATCCGGTCGAGCGCTACCACATCGTCTTCGATCGCCGCCCTCCCGCCGACCTCGACCATCTCCACGACCGTACTGCCCAGCTGACGGATCTCGGCTCGGGTGAGCTCCAGCGCCGCCGCTGGCGTGCCCAGCAGCGCCACGTTGAGATGCCGGGCCGTGGCGAAGGGGTCGACGATCTTGGGCTTGATGAGGCGCTCCACGAGCCGGGACAGCGGCCGCAGGAAGGGCAGCAGCACCAGCATGTTCACCAGCGCGAAGATGGTGAAGGCGTTGGCGACCTGCCGGGGGGTCTCCGCCGCCAGCCGCGCGGTGCCCTCGAGCTCCGGGAAGCTCGGGGAGATCCAGGTCGCGGCTGCCGCCAGGAACGGCAGGAACGGCAGCCAGATCAGGGCGCCACCGGCGTTCACCATCAGGTGCCAGGCGGCGACCCGCCGACCGGCGGTTCCCGATCCGATCGAGGCCAGCTGGGAGGTGACACAGGTGCCGATCACCGCACCCAGCGCGATCGCAAGGCCACTTGGAAGGTCGACGAGCCCCTGACTCGCCAGCACGATCACGATGCCGATCGTGGCCGAGGAGGACTGCACGAGGGCGGTGAACAGCGCGCCCATCGCCAGCCCGGGCAGGGGGCCACCCGCCCCCTGGAACAGCTCCATGACCTGAGGCTGATCGCGCAACGGCGAGACCGACGACGACATCAGGTCCATCCCGAGGAACACCATCCCCAGCCCGAGCAGTGCCCCACCGGCCTGCTGGAGGGTGGGGCGCGACTTCACGTTGGACATCACGAAGCCGCTGACGATCATCAGCGAGGCGAACCGGGTGACGTCCAGGGCGACGATCTGCGCGGTGACCGTGGTGCCGAGGTTGGCGCCGATGATGACGCTCATCGCCTGCAGCAGGGTCATGACGCCGGCAGAGGCGAAGCCGACCACCAGCACGGTGGTGACCGACGAGGACTGGATGATGGCGGTCACCCCCGCACCCGAGAGCGCACCCATCGCTGGGCGCGAGGACACCCGCGCGAGCCCGTCGGCCAGCTTCGAGCCGGCCGCAGACTGCATCGCCCGGGTCATGCGCTCGAAGCCGAGCAGGAAGATCACGAGGCCACCGAGCAGCCCTGTGGTCAGGTCGAACCAGGACAACTCCACGGCGCCTGCCTCCGCGTCTGGTCAGCACAAGGTGAACGTTCGGTGAACGGGCGAGACAATCGCACTCGATCGGTCACGTGTCAAGGGTCGGCTCGCGCGGTGGGGTCACGGCGTGCGGTGCCGAGCCGCCGACGAGCAGGTGCAGCGCAGGGGCGAGCGTCGCCTCGCGTTCGCCGAGGAGACCGACTTCACGCTGATCCGGGAGTCCGAGGAACACGCGCCAGTTGCCGGGCGGGCCGCCGCGTCGTGGCCACGCATCTTGTGACCATTCGGCCCCGGTTCGGCCAAGGAGAGAGGCGGCTCCCCGGAGGGAACCGCCTCAGATCTGCGGTGTTGCGGCGGAGGGAGGGGGATTCGAACCCCCGAGACCCGTAGGTCTACCCGCTTTCGAGGCGGGCGCACTAGGCCGGACTATGCGATCCCTCCAGCATCCGTCCAGAGACGAACGCCGTGAGGGTAGGGCGGGTGCCGGCACGGTGGCAACCACCGCCCCGCGGCATCGGCTCACCGCCGCTCGGCGAAGAAGGCGCGAAGCTGCCGCTCGCAGGCCTCAGCCTCGACGCCGCGAACGACCTCCAGCCGGTGGTTGAGCCAGGGGTCCCGTGGGATGTCGTAGACCGCGCCGACCGCCCCGGCCTTCGGATCGTCGGCGCCGAACACCAGTCGGTCGATCCGCGCGAGAACCAGCGCGCCGGCGCACATGACACAGGGCTCGAGGGTGACATACAGCGTGCAGCCGTCGAGCCGCCAGCGGCCGAGCGCCCGGGCTGCCGTCCGCAGTGCGAGCACCTCGGCGTGGGCCGTGGGGTCACGATCCGCCTCGCGCCGGTTGTGGGCGAGCGCCACCACCTCGGCGTCATGGACCACGAGGGCGCCGACGGGCACGTCGCCATGAGCCGCGGCGAGCTCCGCCTCGGCGAGCGCGCGCCGCATCCAGGTCATGTCCACCCCGCAAGGCTAGATGACAGCCATCAGGTGCCACCACGCTTCGTGACTGGTCGCGCGCGATACCCCCACCCCCTATACTCGAGTCCGCCTCGCCGACCCCTGCAGTATCTGGAGGCTTCCGTGCACGGCTACGCCGACAACCGCGAGGCCCTGCTCACCCGCCTGCGTCGGATCGAGGGCCAGATCCGCGGTCTGCAACGCATGGTGGAGGACGACCGGTACTGCATCGACGTCCTGACACAGATCGCTTCCGCATCCAGTGCCCTGCACGGCGTGGCCATGTCGATGCTCGACGATCACGTGCGGCACTGCGTCCGCGATGCGATCGCCCAGGGACCGGAGTCCGCCGACGAGAAGATCGACGAGGCCATGCAGGTCATCGCGCGCATGACCAAGCGCTGATCAGCCTGGCCAGCAGCACCGCATCCCACCGGCGGCGAGCGCACGTCCGACGCCCCACCCCGTTCCCCCAACCGTTCGAACCCCAAGGAGGCCTCGCATGAGCACCATCCGCACCTACTCGGTGCCTGACATCTCCTGTGGCCATTGCAAGTCGGCCATCGAAGGGGAGGTGGGCACGCTCAACGGGGTGACGGCGGTGAACGTCGACATCGAGGCGCGCACCGTCACCGTCGAGGGCGACGCGAGCGACCAGGCGATCCACGCCGCCATCGACGAAGCCGGCTACGAGGTCGCCACCGGCTGACCATCCGACGCGGACGCGGACGAGCGCTCGCCTGGATCAGGTGACCGGAGGATCGAAGTCCTCGATGGCCCATTCGCCGTAGTAGGACACCTCCCGGGCACCGGCATCCGTCAGCAGGCTTCCGAGTTCGTGCAGGTCTGCGTGGGTGGCGTCACCGTCCAGTTCGGGTTCGATCTCGAGCACATAGTGACCGGCGGCGAGGGCGTCATCGAGTCGCTGGAGTTTCTCGGTCTCGTCGCCGAGCACCCGTTGAACCACGCGCACGAGCCCGGTCAGGCCCGAGACCTCGTCGTTGGTCGGGTCGAAGCGCCCGGCTTCCGCCTCGCAGCACCGGACCACGATGCGTTCATCGTCGATGCCGGCGGCACGCAGGCCGGCGACCGCCTCCTCGACCTGTTCGGACCGGGGCAGGACCGCCACGAGTCGATTGGACGGGTAGGACAGCTTCGGAGCTTGCTCGGTACCCACGGCGTTCCCTTCGCTTCGGCGTTCTGGGTGTGGCCGCGGCTCGTGTTGCCGCTGCTTCGACCCTACGGCCCAACGTGACCCCTGTCAGCCGTCGTTGCCCCCATCTGGACAGGGGAAGCCAGGTCCCCCGGCGCGCCGGGTTCACGTGAACCTGCGTCGATGCGACGCAGACCTCCGATACCGGTCGGCTCCAGGGCGTGGTCGCAACCTGCGAGGCAGTAGGGTTCCAGCGTTCCCACGCCGAGGACCGACGTGCCCCAGCTCGATCCCGACACCGCGCTCGAGGTGCTCGTCCAACTCGACGACGAGCTCGGCGAGGTGGACCCCGCCACCCGAGCGATCGTCGGGCTGAAGCCCGCTGAGCACGGCACCGTGGCCCTGGTGGACGTGTCCCTGCTCGACAACGGGATCCTCGTCGCTCCCGACGACGTCGCCGGACTGGTCGTCGTGACGACCGAGGAGGTCGCGCGGGGCGAGGAGGTCCTTGGCCTGCACCAACTGCTCTGCGTCCTGCGCGATGGCACCGAGGTCGGCGTCTATCGCACCCTGGATCGTGGTGAGCTGCACACCTGGCGCACCGACGCCGACCCCGACGACGCGGCCGATGACCTGCGGCCCCGCGACCTCGCCTCCAACACCGCCCGCCGCGCCTTCGGACTGGCCTCGCTGGCCACGCCGGTGCCGATGACCGACCTGCTGGCCCGCGCGTGGCTGCTGTCGGTGGCCGGCGAGGCACTGCGCCGCTTCGACGACGAGGGGGGGCCGCGGGAGGTCGGTCCTGAGGAACTCGCGTCGATCGCCGCGGAGCCACCGATCGGTGGTCTGCACGTCGCACGCGACCACCCGCAGCCCGACGCGCCAGACGCCGTGGTCGACACCGACGTGGACGAAGGCGACGACGACGACGACGGCGACGTCACGGTCGACGACGTGCTCGCCCATGCCCCGAGTTGGGAGGAGGTCCACGCCGCCGCCGTCGCCGGGCGGCTCGAACTCGGACCGTTCTCGGTCGACGAGGACCATGCCGCCTGGCTCGATCCCGCCGGGTTCGCGCAGGTGCTCGATCAGACCCTGCCCGACATCGAGCAACTGCTCGCCACGCTCAACGCGGTCGGGAACGACGACCTGCTCGGCTGGGCGATCGGCTGGCTCGCCGCCCGCGAGTGGTACCTGCCGGCCTGAGCTTCGCGTACCAACCGCGCCCGCGAGGATGTGGTCCACCGCCCAGGCGCCGCCATCCACCGGTGGATCGCCACCTCGACGTCGCCTCGATCCCGACCCCGTAGCCTCTGGCCATGCTCCCCGAACCGTCCCTCTGCTTCCCCGGCCCACCGGCGCTGGGCCGCGGCGTCATCCTCACCCCCGACGACGAGCCACCACGCGGCTTCGATGCACCGCCGCGCTACCGCATCGACGACGAGGTACTGGCCCAACCGGCCCCGCTCACGACCGTCCTGCACCACCACTGGCTGCGGCGCGAACCGGTGATCATCGATCTCGCCGTCGATCCTGCGCAGCTGCGCGCACCGCAGATCGAGACGCAGGCCCCCTACCTCGTGGGGGACGCCCACACCTTCCACCTCGACCGGCTGCGCTTCCTGACCTGGGCCAACAACTACGACCTGCGCACCGGGGATCCGATCTGGTGGCACGGGGTGCTCGCCCGCCGTCACGCCGGCGCCGGCCCGTCCGACACCGCGGACATCCGGCTGCCCGACGGTCGCGACGCGCTGGTCGACGGAGGACCTCGCGGGCCGCTCCCCCCAGGGCCCGCCACCGGCAGCGCGCTCCCCGCCAGACGCGCCGACCTGCCGCCGCTGGTGCACCGCGAATCGATCGGGCTGCGGCGCCTGACCGTCAGCGGGGATGCGCCCCCCGTCGACGAGCTCGCCCCGGATCAACTGGCCGCCGTCGCCCACCGAGCTGGTCCCGCGCGCATCATCGCGCCCGCCGGGTCAGGCAAGACCCGGGTTCTCACCGCCCGCCTGCGCCACCTGCTCCGCGAACGCCGGGTCGAACCCGAACTGGTCACCGCGGTCGCCTACAACACCCGGGCGGCCGCCGAGATGCGGGCACGCACGGGCGAACTCGGCGCGTCGATCCGCACCCTGCACTCGCTCGGCCTGTGGATCGTCCGACGCCACGAACGCCGGGAGGTCATCACCGAACGTGACCAGCGATCGATCCTCGACGGGCTGATCCGGGTCGGTCGGGTCCCCAACCAGGATCCGTTCGCCCCCTACCTCGAAGCCCTGGCCGAGGTCCGGCTCGGCCTGCGCGATCCGTTCGAGGTCGAGACCCGGCGTGGGGACGTCGATGGCTTCGCCGAGGTCTTCGACCGCTACCGCGAGCAGCTCGCCTCGCGTCGGGTCCTGGACTTCGATGAGCAGATCTACCGGGCGGTCGAGCTGCTGCTGACCGAGCCTGAACTGCGCCGCGAGGTCCAGCAGGTCGGCACCCACCTGCTGGTCGACGAGTTCCAGGACCTGACCCCGGCCTTCCTGCTGCTGGTCCGGCTGGTCGCCGGCCCGGCGATGCAGGTGTTCGCGGTGGGCGACGACGACCAGACCATCTACCGCTACGCCGGCGCGAGTCCCGACTTCCTCGTGCGCTTCGACCGCTGGTTCCCCGGCGCCGAGCACCACGCGCTCGAGGTCAACTACCGGTGTCCGGCACCGGTCGTCGAGGCGGCGGTGACGCTGCTGTCCCACAACCGTGAACGGGTGCCCAAGACCATCCGCGTGCCCACACCCGCGGCACGAGCGTGACCGAGCCGTCGCTGCGCATCGAGCGGCTGCCCGCCATGCAGCTGGCGGGATCCGCCCTCGACCTGGTGCGCACCCGACTCGATGCCGGTGACCCTCCCGGCGCCCTGGCGGTCCTGACCCGGGTCAACAGCGCGCTGCTACCGGTGCAGGTCATGCTCACGGCGCACGGGATCGCGCACACCGCGCCGCTGGACACCTCGGTACTCAACCGCACGGGCGTACGCGCGTCGCTGGCCTACCTGCGCATCGGGCTCGATCCCGAACGCATCGCCCGCAGCGACGTGCTCGAGACCATCAACCGTCCGGCGCGCAAGGTCCGATCGGCGGTCGAGCCCCTGCTTCGCCGACGCGCCACCTGGACGCTCGCCCAGCTCGCGCAGGTGTCGGCCTCGCTCGACGAGAACCACCGGGAGCGCTTCGAGGACTACCTCGCCGACCTCGAGCTCCTCATCGACGCGGTGCGCGACGAGGCCGACGCCGCCGCGTGTCTGCAGCTCGTGCGTACCAGGATC
>SKJO01000485.1 GCA_007121975.1 Nitriliruptoraceae bacterium
CCCTGGGCGATGGCCTCGTCGCTGAAGCGCTTGGCGATCGCGCGCTGCACCGCGCGGTTGGCGGCCTGCTGCATCGCCGCCTCGGTCTCCGAGGCCCGCGAGCCCCGCGAACCGGGCCGCACGTGCCCCTGCTGGCGGGCGGTGTCGGCCACCGCGGTAGCGACCACGGCGGCCACCGACCGGTCGAAGGGCGAGGGCACGATGTAGTCGGCGTCGAGGTCCTCGCCGACGATCGAGGCGATGCTGCGGGCGGCGGCCACCTTCATCTCGTCGGTGACCGCGGTCGCCGCGGCATCGAGCAGCCCCCGGAACAACCCCGGGAAGGCCAGCACGTTGTTGATCTGGTTGGGGAAGTCCGAGCGGCCCGTGGCCATCACCGCGACGTGTCCGCGGGCGACGTCGGGGTGGATCTCGGGCGTGGGGTTGGCCAGCGCGAACACGATCGGGTCGTCGGCCATCGTCTGCACGAGCTCCAGCGGCAGGGAGTTGGGCCCCGACACGCCCACGAACACGTCCGCCCCGGCCAGCGCGACCTGCTTGCCGCCGGTCAGCCCGCGCGGGTTGGTCTGCCGGGCCAGTCGGCGACGGATGGGGTCCATGCCGGGGCGTCGCCTGGGCTCGACGATGCCGTCGACGTCGACGGGAACCAGGTCGTGGATCCCCGCCGAGCGCAGCAGCGTGAGGATGGCCACGCCGGCCGCCCCGACCCCCTGCACCACCACGCGCAGGTCCTCGAGCGGCTTGTCGACCACCCGCGCGGCGTTCATCAGCGCGGCGAGCACCACGATCGCCGTGCCGTGCTGGTCGTCGTGGAACACCGGGATGTCGAGGCGTTGGCGCAGCTTGCCCTCGATCTCGAAGCAGCGCGGTGCGGAGATGTCCTCGAGGTTGATGCCGCCGAACCCCGAGGCGATCCGCGCGACGGTGTCCACGAACGTGTCGGGATCGCGCTCGTCGACCAGGATCGGGTAGGCGTCGACCCCGCCGAAGGACTTGAGCAGCATCGCCTTGCCCTCCATCACGGGCAGGGAGGCCAGCGCCCCGATGTCGCCGAGCCCGAGCACCGCCGAGCCGTCGGTGATCACCGCCACGGAGTTCGAGCGGATCGTGAGCCGGTAGGCGGCGGTGGGATCCTCGGCGATCATGCGGCACATCTTGGCGACCCCGGGGGTGTAGACCAGCGCCAGGTCCTCGGGTCCGGTCACCGGACGGGTCACCTCGACGCTGATCTTGCCGCCGTCGTGGGCGGCGAGGATCTCGTCGCTGATGGCCAGCACCTCCACGCCCTCCAGGTCCACCAGTGCGGCGGCGACCTCGTCGGCGTGGGCGTCGTCGCGGACCTCGACGGTGACGTTGCGGAACACGACGTGGCGCTGCTCCTCGAGCCGTTCGGTGGCCACCACCTCGGCGCCGACCGCGTCGATCGCGTGCATCGCGCGACCCAGGACCCCGGCGGCGTGCTCGAGGGCGAGGCGCAGGGTGATGCGTTGGGGGAGCGGCGGCATGCGATCACCTTGTCGTGGGGGGGTGCGTCAGTCGCGCTGCCCGCGCTCGGCCCGGCGGGCCTGCCAGGGGGTCAGGCTCAGGCGTTCGGCCTCGCGGCGGCGGCCCTCGGCCAGCGCCAGGTTGGCCCGCTCCGCACGTGTGGCCCTGAGGTGCCAGAACCTCGCCGCGCCCCCGAGCATGAGCGTGCCGAGCATCGCGTTGACGATCGCGACCTGCCAGCCGTCCATCAGCCCCACCAGCCCGAGCAGGGGGCCGACCAGCCATGCGTAGCGCCACAGGCGCTGCTGGCGCCGGGCGAGCACGACCGCCAGCGGCGCGTGCTTGCGCACCGCGACGACCTGGCCGCGGTTGACCGCACGCACGATTGCACGCCGGTCGGCGAGCGGCAGCGCGGCGAAGCGCCGGCGGTGCTCGTCGCGGTCGGGGATCTTGGCCACGGCGGTTCCTTGCAGGCGGACGGCAGCCTACCCGGGCCTCGGCGCCGAACCTCGGGCAGCCATCTCCTGGAGGAGCCATGCTGCGCCGCCCGCGCCCCGATCCCCCCGGTCCCGGCCAGGAGTCGGTCTGGGACTACCCCCGTCCTCCGGCGCTCGAGCGCTCCGAGGAACACGTCGTCGTCGAGTTCGCCGGTGAGGTGATCGCCGACACCCGCGCCGCCTGGCGGGTGCTCGAGACCTCGCACCCCCCGACCTACTACGTGCCGCGCGACGACGTGCGTGCCGCGCTGCTGGTGCCCTCGCCACGGCGCACGGTGTGCGAGTTCAAGGGCGTTGCCTCCTACGCCGATGTGGTGCTCGGTGACCAGCGCGCCGCGCAGGCCTGCTGGTGGTACGAGCAGCCCACCCCGCGCTTCGAGGCGCTGGCCGGTGCCGTGTGCTTCTACCCGGGCCGGGTCGACCGCTGCCTGGTGGACGGCGAGGTGGTGCGTGCCCAGGAGGGGGACTTCTACGGAAGTTGGATCACCTCGCGGGTCGTGGGACCCTTCAAGGGCGCACCCGGCACCCAGTGGTGGTGAGCGCTGCCCCGACGTCCATGACCGGGAGGTCATCCATGTCCGTGGTCAAGATCAACGTGATCGAGGTCCCCGAAGGCCGGGGTGGTGTGCTCGAGCAGCGCTTCGCCGCCCGGGCCGGCGAGGTCGAGACCGTCGACGGCTTCGAGTCCTTCGACCTGCTGCGTCCCACCGAGGGCACCGACCGCTACCTGGTGGTCACCCGGTGGCGGGACGAGGCCGCCTTCCAGGCCTGGCTGAGCTCGGCGGCCTTCCAGCGGGGCCACGCGTCGGGTGGTCCGGCGCCCTCCGGAGACGGACCGGCGGCGGTCGGCTCCGAGTTGTGGGGCTTCGAGGTGGTGACCAGCGCCGCCGCCCGACCCGCCTGACCCGGGACCGGGTCGGTAGCATCGGACGGTGGGTCGCAACGGCCCGTGCCCGTTCCACGCCTGCTGAGCCCGACCGCGAGGACCCCGATGGCCGACCGCCATGCCGACGACCTGGCCGCCCAGCGCAGCCGGCTCGAGCAGCTGGGCTACGACCTCGACCTGGCGGCCAAGCGCCACCGTCTCGACGAGCTGCACCAGCTCGCCGGTGAGCCCGACCTGTGGAACGATCCGAACCGTGGTCGGGCGGTGACCACCGAGCTGTCCCGGATCGAGACCGAGCTGTCGCGGGCCGACCGGCTGGCCACGCGGCTCGATGACCTCGAGGTGCTCGACGAGCTCGCCGCCGAGGAGGGCGACGAGGAGTCGGCCGCCGAGGTGGTGGCGGGTCTGGCCGAGGTGCGTACCGAGCTCGACCGCCTCGAGCTCGCCACCATGCTGTCGGGTGAGCACGACCACGACGACGCGATCGTGTCGATCCACGCCGGCGAGGGTGGGGTGGACGCGATGGACTGGGCACAGATGCTCCAGCGCATGTACCTGCGCTGGGCAGAGAACCGCGGGTTCGACGCGGAGGTGTTCGACCGCTCGTACGGCGAGGAGGCGGGGCTGAAGTCGACCACCTTCGAGGTCCGGGGCCCCGACGCCTACGGCTGGCTGTCGACCGAGCACGGAGTGCACCGGCTGGTGCGCATCAGTCCGTTCGACTCCCAGGCCCGCCGGCAGACCTCGTTCGCCCTGGTCGACGTGGTGCCGGTGCTGCCCGACGTCGACGCGGAGATCGTCGTCCCCGAGGAGGACCTCCGGGTCGACGTCTACCGCTCATCGGGTCCGGGCGGCCAGAGCGTGAACACCACCGACTCCGCGGTGCGCATCACCCACCTGCCGACCGGCACGGTCGTCAGCTGCCAGAACGAGAAGTCCCAGCACCAGAACAAGGCTGCCGCCCTGCGGGTGCTCAAGGTCAAGCTCGCCGAGCTCGAGCGCCAGAAGCGCGCCGAGCAGCTCGACGAGCTGCGCGGTGGCCCCCAGAACGTGGGCTTCGGCTCGCAGATCCGCAGCTACGTGCTCCACCCCTACCAGCTGGTCAAGGACCTGCGCTCCGAGTACGAGACCGGCAACGTGCAGTCGGTGCTCGACGGCGGGCTCGACGAGCTGCTCGACGCCGAGCTTCGGCGCCGGGCCCGGGTCGCGATCGAGGCCCAGACCGACGCGTGATCGCGCACGGGTTCGGTCACCGGCCGGGGGGCCTTGGGTACGCTGCGCTGTCGCCCGCCCACGGGTTCCTCTCCGCTGGGCCCCCTCCCACCGGGAGCGCACGGTGATCACGCTCACGAACGTCACCAAGACCTACAAGCGCGGCGCGAACGACGAGGTCGTCGCGCTGCGCGACGTGACCGTCGAGGTCGGCAAGGGCGAGTTCGTGTTCGTGGTGGGGCCCTCCGGGTCGGGGAAGTCCACCCTGATGAAGCTGCTGACCTGCGAGCAGGCCCCCGACGAGGGTGAGGTCTGGGTCGCCGGGAAGAACCTTCGGACGCTGCGCTCGTGGAAGGTGCCGGCGCTGCGCCGCGAGATCGGGTTCGTGTTCCAGGACTTCAAGCTGCTCGGCACCAAGAACGTGCGCGAGAACGTGGCGTTCGCGATGGAGGTGATCGGTCGCAGCCGCCGCGAGATCGAGCGGCGCGTGCCCGAGGTCCTCGAGCTGGTCGGGATCGAGGAGAAGGCCGGAGCCCTGCCCCACGAGCTCTCGGGCGGCCAGCAGCAGCGGGTCTCGATCGCCCGCGCGTTCGTCAACGACCCGGGGATCCTGCTGTGTGACGAGCCGACCGGGAACCTCGACCCCACCACCTCGGTGGGCATCATGAAGCTGCTCGACCGCATCAACCGGACCGGGACCACGGTGCTGATGGCGACCCACGACCAGCACATCGTGGACTCCATGCGTCGTCGCGTCATCGAACTCGAGGACGGCGTCGTGGTTCGCGACCAGTCCCGTGGCGTCTACGGCTACGCCGGCTGACTCTCGACCCCCGGTGGCCCCAGGCCCGGCCACGACCACGAGGCCACGACCACGAGGCCACGACCACGAGGCCACGACCACGAGGCCACGACCACGAGGTAGGTGTCCATGTCCGCTCGCTGGCGCTACATCCTGACCGAGGCGTTCGTCGGGCTGCGGCGCAACCTGATGATGACCGTCGCGGTCGTGCTGTCGGTGACGGTGTCGCTGACCCTGCTCGGCGCCAGCCTGCTGCTCTCCGAGCAGGTCGACCTGGCCACCGACGAGTGGGTGGACAAGGTCGAGGTCACGATCTTCCTGTGCGACGGACGCACGTGCCCGGCGATCACCCCCGAGCAGGAGCAGGCGCTGCGCCGCGAGCTCGAGGCCGAACCGATCGTCGAAGAGGTGTTCTACGAGTCCAAGCAGGAAGCCTACGAGCGGTTCACCGAGCTGTTCCGCAACCAGCCCAGCCTGATCGAGACCGTCGACCCCGACATCCTGCCTGCCTCCTTCCGGGTCAAGCTCGTCGACCCCGACCAGTTCATGGTCATCGCCGCGCAGTTCGCCGCCTTCCCCGGCGTGGAGGAGATCATCGACCAGCAGGAAGTGCTCGAGCAGTTCCTGCGCTTCACCTCGATCGTGCGCAACGCGGCGCTGGTCGTGGCCGCCATCCAGCTCGTCGCCGCGGGCGTGCTGATCGCCAACACCATCCGGGTGGCCGCCTTCGCCCGCCGTGAGCAGACCTCGGTCATGAAGCTGGTCGGGGCCAACAACTGGTACATCCGCCTGCCCTTCGTGCTCGAGGGCGTGCTCGCCGGCGTGCTCGGCGCGCTGCTGTCCTGGGGGCTGCTGTACGGCTCGGTGCCTGCGATCACCGACCGGCTCGCCGAGGACATCGAGTTGATGCCCTTCATCAGTTCTCCCGAGGTGCTCGCCGTCGGCCCGCTGCTCATCGGTGCAGGTGCGGGCATCGCCGCGTTCTCCTCGATCGTGGCCCTGCGCCGGTTCCTCGACGTCTGACCCGCCCTCGTGTTGCGCAAGGCGCACACCGTCAGGTCGAGTCCTTGACGGTGACCTGCGGGCGCCGACTGGTTGCCGTTGTTACCTGAAGTTGCGAGGGTTAGTCTCAGCGAGCCGTGTCCAGGAGTCCGAGGGGAAGCGGTGCGACGGTTGGCGTGGGTCCTGCTCATGGCCCTGCTGCTGGCTGCCGTCGGGGCCCCGGTCGCGGTCGCCGACCCGGCCCGGCTCGAGCAGCAACTGCGCGACAACGAACGTGAGCAGCGTGAGACGCGGGCCGAGTTGCGCGAGCTCGAGGCCGACGCGAGGGCTGCCCGGGATCGTCTGGCGGCCGCCGAGGCCGAGCTGCTCGCTGCCCGTGAGGCCCTCGATCTCATCGGCGTCGACCTCGCGATCGCCGAACTGGTACTGGGCGACGCCCGGTTGCGGGCGGCTGTTGCCCGGGAGCGTGTGGCGGGGGCCGAGGCCGAGCTCGCACACGCCGAGGCCGAGCTCGACGAGCGTCGCACCCGGCTCGAGGCGCGGGTGCGCTCGTCGTTCATGTACGGCCACCCCTCGCTGCTCGAAGCCTTCACCGGGGTTCGCGAGCTGCCCGACCTGATGACCTCCAGCCACCTGGTCGGGCAGGTCATGGCTGCCGACCGGGATCTGGTCGTCGAGACCGAGCAGTTGCGTGCCGTGGTGGGTGAGCGACGAGAGACGGCTGACGGGCACCGTCGCACCGCCGAGCTCGCGACCCTGGAGGCCATCGCCGCCGCCGCTGGGGTCCGCTCCGCGCTGCGTGCGCAGGAGCAGCATGCGGCCGAGGTCGAGGCCAGCCGTACCGCGCACGCTGAGGCGCTCGCCGCGCTGCAGGCGGATGCGGCCGTGGTCACCGGGCACCTCGAGTCGTTGGTGGCAGCCTCGGCCCGGGTCGAGGCCGAGCTGCGCGAAGCCGAGCGGCGGGCCGCCGAGGAGGCGGCAGCCGCTGCGGCAGCCGCTGCGGCGGCC
>SKJO01000001.1 GCA_007121975.1 Nitriliruptoraceae bacterium
CGCATCACGGCGCACCGGCGGCGGCGCCTGGATGGACCCGCCCGCCGGTGACGGCAGCGAGCGCCGCAGCGCCCGGGCGAACAGTCCGGCGGTCGGGTGCCGCTGCTCGGGCTCCTTGTCGGTTGCCGTGCGGACCGCCGCGGCCACCCCCGCCGGCAGCCCCGGGACCAGTTCGCGCAGATCAGGAAGGTCACGCAGCAGGTGACCGGCCATCACCGCCTCCAGGGTGCCCTCGAAGGGCGCACGGCCGGTGAGCATCTCGAACGCGACGCAGGCCAGGGCATAGGTGTCGCTGCGCCCACTGATCTCGCCACCGCCGAGCTGCTCGGGGGCGGCGTAGCGGATCGTGCCGACGAACTGTCCCGCCCGGGTGATCGAGTCGTCCACCCCGGCGGCCAGGCTCTTGGACATGCCGAAGTCGGCGAGGTAGGTGCGAGCCAGGTCCCGCGTCAGCAGGATGTTGGCCGGCTTGACGTCGCGGTGCACGACCCCGGCCTCGTGCGCGACGTCGAGGGCGCCCGCGACCTGCTCGACCACGTCCGCCACCGTCTCGAGGGGCAGGCGGCCACGCTCGTCGAGCACCGCCCGAAGGTCGGTGCCGTCGACGTACCGGGTGGCGATCCACAACGAGTTGCCCGCCTGGCCGGCGTCGAACACCGACACGATCGCGGGATGCGCGTCGAGCCGGGCGACCAGCCGCGACTCCCGGAAGAACCGCTCGCGGAAGTCCGGATCGGCACTGAACTCCGCACGCAGCACCTTGAGCGCGACCGTGCGCTGCAGCTGCGGATTGAGCTCCTGCGCGCAGTAGACGTGGCCGAAGCTGCCTGAGCCGAGGTGGCGCACGATGCGGAAACCCGCGAGCACCTCCCCCTCGGCAAGGACCGACGTTGCGCTCGACATCCGCGCACTCCCAGGGGTATCGCGGGACGGACGTGGGGACGGCCGCGGCGCCGAGGCTACGCCCGAGCCCCCCGGTGGTCAACCGCCCATCGCGTCGGGTGGGCACGTTCCGCTGAGGTCCGCTGCGGTCGGGCGGCTAGGCTGCCTCGGCGAGCGTCCCAGGAGAGCGGTGCATGTCCCGCGTCAAGTTGATGACCGCGATGGCCTTCGACGTCGCCGCCCATGAGGAGACCGGCGTCTCCGACCCGACCCTGCTGGTCGCCGGGGAGCTCCCGGGCCCGGCCGGCACGTTCGCGATCCACCGCGTGTACAAGGGTGCGCAGGGGGTCTACGAGGAGGCGCTCGCCCTCGCCGACCCCGACGGCGAGGTGATCTGGGAGTCAGAACCGCGGTCGATCGAGCTGCGTGGCGAGATGTTCGAGGACCTCTTCCGCCGCACGGTGACCGACCGGGTGACGATCCACTCGATCGCCGAGCACACCCTGCTGTTCTCGATCGACGGGAAGATCATCGCCCGGATCCCGGTCTTCATCGAGGCACCGGAGTCGGTGACGGGCGCCGGCGTGCTGCTCGACGCCGCCGAGGTGGCGCTCAAGAAGGGCGCCATCTGCTGGCTGACCATCCCCCAGCCCGACGGCTCCTCGCTGGTGCGTCCGGCGTGGTACGTGCAGCAGGGCCGCACCCTGTTCGTCCTCGAGGGTGAGGGTGAACAGCAGATGCCGGGGCTCGACGCCGCCTCGACCGTGACCCTGACCGTGAAGTCCAAGGAGGTCAAGGCCACGATCGGCACGATGCAGGCCGACGTGCGCCGCGTCACCGACGACGAGGAGTTCACGCGCATCGCCTCGATGGGGCTCGGCACCCGACTCAACCTTCCCGACGGCGAGGGTGCCCTCGAGCGCTGGCAGCGCACCTGCCGGATGTTCGAGCTCAGCCCGCGCGGCTGACCCGGCGCGCAACGCCGACCACCACGGCGGCCAGCCCCACCAGCGCCGCTGCCCCACCGGCCCACCACCACCACGGCCACGGTGCCGGGCGGGAGGTGGCGGTCACCTCCCGTGGGGTGTCGAGGTGCCAGCGCAGCGCGTCGCCCGCGTCGACCTCGTCGGCGTCGTGCGCCTCGACGCGTCCGGGCAGTCGCACCTCGAGCCGTGCATCCAGCGTCTGTTCGACCAGCGCGGCCAGCTCCTCGGGCGACGGCCCCAGCACCTGCCCGTCACGCACCGCCCCCGCCGTGGACGGTCCCCGCACGCCTGCGCTGCCCGTCAGCACCGTCACCTCGTCGGGATCGCGGCGGACCTCGAGGTCGATGAGCAGCGCCGGGTCCCGCTCGTCGAGCCCTGCGGCGAGCTCGCGCAGCGCCCCGGTCACCACCGCGAGCTCCGCCTCGGCGTGGGTCAGCACCAGGCGCAGCCCGCCGTCGTCGGCAGCCTCGCGCCCGAGCTCCCAGGCGCTCGCCGCAGTCGCAGCCGCCGCGAGCTCGGCCGCCGGATCCACGCCGAGCTCGTCGAGGTGACGTACCACCTCGGCGTCCAATTCCAGGACGACCGCGGCGCTGCCCCGGCCGTCGGACCCGACGTCGAGCACCACCTCGGCCCCGACCCGGCAGCCCGAGAGCAGCACCGCGGCGACCACCACCAGCAGGAGCCTGGCGGCCACGGATCGCGGCCCGCCCTGCGACACGCTCGAACTCACCGGACCCACGACAGAAGGCTCCACGCCGGACTCGGGCAGCCTACGATGCGAAACGACCTCTGCGCCACATCGGGGATGTCCATGGCCAGCCAGCAGCCCGAGCACGGGACGACCGCGGAACCCCTCGCCGGCGCGTGGCCGACCAACCGGCGGGTCCGACTCGGTGAACTGTTGGTGCGCGCGGGCGTGATCGACGAGGAACACCTCGCCGTCGCGCTGAGCGAGAAGGCCCCGCGCGAGCGGCTCGGGACCACCGTCGTGCGGCTCGGCCTGGCCTCCGAGGAGGACGTCGCCGACGCGGTCGCCACCCAACTGCGCCTGCCCCGCATCGACCTGCTGGAGGAACGCCCGGATCCGGAGGCGGTCGAGCGGGTCCCGGCCCGGCTCGCCGCCCGGCACGGGGTGCTGCCGATGCGCATCGACGGCGACGTGCTGGTGCTCGCGACCGCAGAGCCGTCCAACATCGCCGCGCTCGACGACGTGCGGATGGCCGCCAAGGTGCGCACCGTGCGCTCGGTGGTCGCCACTCCCTCCGTGCTCGACCAGGCCCGGCGGCGGGTCTACAGCCAGGACGCGACCCAGGACCTCATCGACGAGTTCGACGACTCGTCGTCGGCCGATTTCGACGACGAACTCGAGGTCACCGAGACCTCCCAGCCGGTGGTGCGCCTGGTCGACTCGCTGCTCGCTGACGCGGTCAACGCCCGGGCCAGCGACATCCATCTGGAACCGGAACGCGACGGCCTGCGCGTCCGGCTGCGGATCGACGGCATGCTGCGCGAGCGGGCCCGGGTCCCCCGGTCGATGGCGGCCCAGGTGATCTCCCGCATCAAGATCCAGTCCCGGCTCGACATCGCCGAGCGCCGGCTGCCCCAGGACGGGCGCGCGATGGTCCGCGTCGAGGGCATGGAGGTCGACCTGCGGGTGTCGACCATGCCCACGCTGTACGGCGAGACCGTCGTGATCCGCCTGCTGCCCAAGGGCGCCGACCGGGTCGAGGTCAACGACCTCGGGCTGCCCTCCGACGTGCTCGAGCGCCTGCTGTTCGCGATGGACCGTCCCCAGGGCATGGTGCTGGTCACCGGCCCGACCGGCTCGGGCAAGACCACCACCTTGTACGCGGCACTGGAGGCCGTGACCCGCCCGACGCGCAACGTGCTCACCCTCGAGGACCCCGTCGAGTACCAGTTGCCCGGCGTGAACCAGACCCAGGTCAATCCCAAGATCGGCCTCACCTTCGCCCGCGGCCTGCGCCACGTGCTGCGCCAGGATCCCGACGTCGTGCTGGTCGGCGAGATCCGCGACGCCGAGACCGCTCACCTCGCCGTCGAGGCGTCGATCACCGGCCACCTGGTGCTGGCGACCCTGCACACCAACGACGCCGCCTCGGCCATCGCCCGACTCGTGGACCTGGGCGTCGACCGGTTCCTGGTCGCCTCCTCGCTGCTGCTGGTCCTCGCCCAGCGGCTGGCCCGGCGCAACTGCGAGCGGTGCTCGGTGGCGCAGGTCCCCGACCCCCAGGTGCTGCGTCGGCTGGGCCTCGAGGCCGGAGCGCTGCCGGCTGACGCGCGCCCCTCGGCCGGTCCCGGATGCCGGGCGTGTGAGGGCAGCGGGGTCTCGGGGCGGCTGTCCTTGGGCGAGGCCCTCAGCGTCTCCCCCGAGGTGCGCGAGTTGATCCTCGACGGCGCCTCCGAGTCGGCCATCGCCCGCCGCAGCCGGCTCGAGGGCATGGTCACCATGCGCGAGGACGCGATCCTGCGGGCCAGCGCCGGGATCATCACCTTCGAGGAGGCGCTACGGACCACGCCCGAGCCCTCGGGCGACGTCGCGCGCTGCCCGAACTGCGCGACCGCCGTCGCCGACGACCACCTGGTCTGCCCCCAGTGCGCCCACCCGCTGGGGACCGCGCACTGCAGCGGGTGCGGCCGGGCGGTCGAGAGCGCGTGGACGACCTGCCCGTGGTGCCGACGCACCCTGACGAGCGCGTCCTCCGCCGAGCAGGATGCCCCGGACACCGCCGCCGGGCCCGAGACATCGGTCGCCGCCGCAGCGCCGCAGCCGATCGACTGATCGGCGTCCGCCGCTACCATCGCCTGGCCGCCGCCCCTCACCTACGCGCGGCGGCCCAAGTGCCCGTCGGAAAGGCTGCAGCGTGCCCACGCAGGAACAGATCATGGAGGTCCTCGCGACCGTCGACGACCCGGAGATCGGCAAGCCGATCACCGAGCTCGGCATGGTCGAGGAGGTGGTGGTGCAGGGCGCGAGAGTCGGCGTTCGCGTCAAGCTGACGATCCCCGGCTGCCCGCTCAAGGACCGCATCCAGCGCGAGGTCACCGAGGCCGTGACCCGCCTCGACGGGGTGGACGACGTCCAGATCGCGTTCGGGTCGATGACCGACACCGAACGTCAGTCGCTGTCCGCGAGCCTGCGCGCCGAGAAGGGCGCGGCCAACGCCGAGCTCGACAATCCGTTCGCGTCCGCCGACTCGACCACCAAGGTGATCGCGATCGCCTCGGGCAAGGGCGGGGTCGGCAAGTCCACCGTCACCGTCAACCTCGCGGTGGCGCTGGCCAAGCAGGGCTTCAAGGTCGGGGTGCTCGACGCCGACATCTGGGGCTACTCGATCCCCCGCATGTTCGGGGTGTCGGGCAAGCCGGTGGCCTTCGAGGGCATGGTCATGCCCTTGCAGGCACATGGCTGCAAGGTCATCTCGATCGGCTTCTTCACCGACCCCGACCGCTCGGTGATCTGGCGGGGTCCGATGCTGCACCGCGCGATCCAGCAGTTCCTCGGCGACGTGCACTGGGCCGACCTCGACTTCCTGGTCTGCGATCTGCCCCCGGGAACCGGTGACATCGCGATCTCGCTCGCGCAGATGCTGCCCAACGCCGACATGCTGGTGGTCACCACCCCGCAGCAGGCCGCCCAGAAGGTCGCCCTGCGCGCCGGCAAGGCCACCGAGCAGACCGGCATGAGCGTCGCCGGCGTGATCGAGAACATGGCGGGCTTCACCGACCCGGACTCGGGCACCACCCACGACATCTTCGGATCCGGCGGCGGCGAGGAACTCGCCGAGGCGCTCGGCACCGAGGTGCTCGCCCGCATCCCGATCGACCCCCGGCTGCGCGAGGGCAGCGACTCCGGCGTCCCCCTGGTGGTCTCCCACCCGGACGTCCCGGCCGCCCGGGCGATCACCTCGATCGCGGAGGGCCTGGCCTCCCGTCGCGGCTCGCTGGTCGGTCGTGCTCTGCCGCTGACGATGTCCTAGCCGAGGCCGCGACCACGGCCCCGACCGCCGTGCCCAGGCCGAGTCCGGCCAGCACGTCGGTCGGGTGGTGCACGCCGACGTACACGCGCGACCACCCCACCGCCAGTCCCGTCGCGGCGATGGCGACCCGCCCGCGCCGGCGTAGTCGAGGCGACAGCACCGCGGCCAGCGCCGCAGCCACCGCGGCATGGCCGCTGGGCCAGGACGTCCCGGCCGGTTCAGCCACCAACCGGACCCCGCGCGCCCCCTGATAGGGCCGGTCGCGGGGCAGCAGGGGCTTGGCCGCCTGCGCCGTGCCCCAGGCCGCAGCTCCGGCGACCAGGGCCGACACCGCCGCGCGACGCCGGCCCCGGGCGGCCAGGACCCCGCTGATCCCCGCCATCGCGTAGACCGACCCCAGGTCGGTGCCGGCCGCGACCACGACGTCGACCACCCGTCCCCGTGGCCGGGACAGGCATCGACCGAGCCGGTCATCCAACGACTCGGTCCGACCGCTCCGCACCAACAGCCAGGAAGAGGCCGCCGCAGCCAGGCCGAGCACGGCGGCCGGACGCCAACCCGGCGCCGTGCCCATCAGGTGGCCTGCAGATCGACCGGTGGCGGATCGTCGTCCGCACGCAGGACCACCGCCACACTGGCCGCCCCGAGCCCCGCGCGCACGTTGCGCTCGACGTCCCCGCGCAGGGCGGTGCCGGTCGCCGACAGGTCCCGCCTGATGTCGCGAAGCTCGCGCTCGAGATCCTCGACCTCGGCGGCCCGCTTGAGCTCTTCGATCCCCCGTTGGGTCTCGGAACGGAACCTCGCCATCGCCTTGGCCGCCGTGCGTGCGATCTCGGGCAGACGGTCGGGGCCGAAGACGAGCAGGGCCACGATCGCGATGACGAGCAGCTCCTGGGCTCCTGGCACAACAGGCCCCCTTCCGGCGCGGCGCTCGCTCAGCGTACCGATGCCGTCGGGGCCAGCCTCCGCCGGGGGACAGCGTGCATGGACGGCCGCGCGGATCAGCC
>SKJO01000468.1 GCA_007121975.1 Nitriliruptoraceae bacterium
AGCCCTTGCAGCAGCGCGGCGCCCTCGCGTGGCGCTCCGCCGCGGCTGGAGCGGGCGGTGCTGTTCTCGGTGATCTGCGCTTCGATCCGTTCGAAATCCTGCCAGGTCCAGTAGCCCTCGTTTCTCTAGGCTTTCTGGGGTTGTCGGGTCATGGGCTGTGAGGGAGGGGTTCGGGGGAAGACGATCGTGTGGGCGCTGACGCTGGACTTCTACGGTTTCAGGTCGTGTCCGGTGAGGTTGGAGGCGGGGAGCTGGCCGCGTTCGGGGACGTGCACGAGCGGGCGCGGCGGATCGGGGCACGGCAGCGGCCACCTGGTCGACGGTGGGCTCGTCGGGGAGCGGTGGAGAGGCGGTCGGGTCGTGCCGGTGCTGACGTCCAGACGGTCGCCGAGGTCGATGATCGTGGTCTGGTCGGGTTCGAGTAGCCGGGGCATGCCGTGGTCGTGGCGCAGGGTGCCGGCGGCGCGGTCGAACCGGCTAGTTACGTTGGTGTAACTTCCCCCACCGAAGGCGTGGAAGGGCCGGATATGACGGAGGGCTTGGGTGGGAGATGGTCGCTGGACGGTGGACTTCTACGACTTCACGGTCGGGTCTGGTGAGGTCGGAGACGGGGAGCTGGCCGGGCTCGGGGACGTGCACGAGCGGGCGCGGCGGAACGGGGCACGGCAGGGCACACCGGTGCTGGTGCACACGGCCGGGCGGGTGGACGCCCGGGTCAACGAGTTCTTCCGCAGCGGGACGATGACGGCGGCGCGGCCGACCACGTGGCGGCGGTACGCGTTCGCGCTGGTGGTGTGGCTGAACTTTCTGGAGGTGTTGGGCCGTGGCTGGGAGGAGGCGACCGCGGCAGACGTCGAGGCGTTCAAGGATTGGCGGCTGACCGATGCCGGCAACGGGCGCCGGGTGGCGCCGACCAGCTTCGACACCGACCGGGCCGCGCTGGGCTGCTTCTACCGTTGGGCGGCGGTGCGCTACGCGACCTCGAACCCGGTGCCGTCCGCGGTGGCGGCGGCGCGGTGGCCGGTCGGCGGCGCTGCTGCGGCGGGAGTGCCGGGCCCGGCTGCGGGCCGGGACGGGCTGCGTCCGGCGCAGGCTCGGCGGCGGCAGGTGAAGTGGATGCTGCGGCCGGCGTTCGAGCAGTGGCGCGACGTGGGCCTGCGTGGCTACGGGTTCGACGGGCTGCGCCGGGACGGGTGGCGGGGTGGGGGATGCGAAGACCGGGATGCCGCGTTCGTGAACGGGCTGTATGGGACCGGGCTGCGCCTGGCCGAGTGGGCGAGCGTGCTCGACGTCGAGCTGCCCGAGGCCGGTGGCCGGTTCGGGCGGGCGTGGCTGGCTGCGGCGTGCGCCAAGGGTGGCAGGGCGGGGCGGGTCTACCGGATTCCTCGCGGCGTGCTCGCCGCGCTGGCCGGCTATGTGGACCCGATCGAGGGGTCGCGGCCGGTGGCGGTCGGGCGGGCACAGGCGGCGGGCCGGTACGACCGGCTGCACGGGGTACGGATCGTCACCGGCCACAACCCGCGGTCGCGGATCTTGGGCGTGGAGGGCGCGGCAGGGGTGTCGGTGGATGTGCTCGGCCCCGACGAGCGGCGCCGGTTGTTCCGCCGCACGCCGGCGGGGTTGGAGCCGCTGTGGCTGTGGCTGGGTCCCGACGGTATGCCAAAGAAGCCGCACGGCTGGGAGGACACCTTCGCTGCGGCCAACGCTCGGGTCGCCGCCGTGTGGCAGGCCGCCGCCGGGCCGGGCGAGGGCTGCCCGCTGTGGGCCCGCCCGCACATGCTGCGGCACTCCTTCTGCCTGAAGTGGTTCTCGATCCTGTCGGTGGTGTGGGAGCGGCGCCTCGACGGCTTCACCGACTCCGAGATCAAGGATCTGCGCTACCAGTTCGGCGACATCTGGTTGCAGCTGGCCACGCTGATGGGCCACGCGGATCCGGCCGTCACCCGCGACATCTACCTGGAGCCGTTCACCGGCTTGCAGGTGGACTATCTGATGGCGCTGCTGGATGAGGATGAGCAGGCCGGCCTGGACGGGCTGGTGCGGGCGGTGGCGGCCGAGGGCACCGGCCGGGTCCTGGCCGCCGCCGATCCGCCTGCCGCGACGCCGGGGACGGACGCGGGCAGGGGCCGGTGAGCGGCCGGGGCGGCCGCCGGGCGAGCGTGCCCGACGGGGGGTGGCGGCCGGTCGACCGTGTCGAGGGGCCGGGTGGGACGCTGGTGCGGTTCGTGGAGGAGCGCACCGGCCGACAGAAGGTCTTCGACTTCTCCGGGTTGCCGGGCACGGCGGGCATGCGCCAGTGGCTGGCGCGGGCCTTCGCACGCCGCACCGGGCCGCGTTCGGGGATCAAGCATGCGGGCAGCGCGGCCAACTGTTTTGTGATGTTGCGGGCGTTCGCGGCCTCGGTGGCCGAGGCGGAGCCGGCGGTGGGCGGCCCGGACGAGCTGACCGCCGCGCACATGGCGGCGTTCCGCCTCGCCCACGGCGGCAGGCCGGGCGGAGCCGAACGGGTGGTCCGGCTGCGGTCGGCGCTGCGCGACGACCCGGAGCTGCCCGAGCCGGCGCGCACCGCGTTGCTGGCCCGACCACCCCGCAGGCCGCCAACCACCAGGCCCGCCACCTACGACGAGCGGGAGTGGCGGCTGATCATGGCCGCCTTGCGGTCGGACGTGCGCCGGGCCCGCGACCGAATCCGCGGTGGCCGGCAGCTGCTGGCCGACCACCGCGCGGGTGCGCTTCCCGCCGGAGGCAGCCAAGCCGAGCTCGGGTGCCTGCTGGAGCTGTTCGACTCCACCGGCGAGTTGCCGCGCCGTGGGGACGGGTCCGTGGCCGTGCGGGTCACCCGGGCCGGCGGCGTGAGTGCGGTCACCAGCATGCTGTGTCTCACGCTGCGGGAGACCACGGCGTTCTGCCTGCTGTTGTGTGCGCTTACCGGGGAGAACTTCGGCACCGTGGCGGCGTGGCCGGCGGTGTGCTACCGGCCCGGCGGGCAGGCCGGCGACGCCGCGCCGGTGGTGGCGCTGGTGGAACAGGCCAAACCCCGCCGTGGACCCGAACGCGAGCACATGGTCGTCGCGCTCGAGGACCTCCCCCACGGTCTGGCCGACCTGCTGGAGGGCGCCGAGGGCGAGGCGCGCTGGCTGTCCTCCCCGGTGCGGGTCTACCGGCTGCTGGTCGAGGTGTCCGAGACCTCACGCCGCCTGGGCGGCCACCTGTCGGCGTTGAGCGCGTACACGCCGAAGCGAAATGCGGGCAGCAGCTGCTGGGTGGAAGGGGTGACCGCCGGCCATGTGTGGACGTGGGCGCGCGGCCACGGGTTCCCCTCTGCAGCCGACGCGACCGAGGGCGGCCGGCCTCCGATCGAGGTGCGCCGGATCCGCCAGACGGTGATCGAACGTGACCGCCGGCCGGTGTCGCACACCGCGGCGATGATGAACGACCGCTATCTGGCCGGCAGCCCCACCGTGCAGGCCGAGAGCCGCGTCGTGGTGGGTGACGCGCTGCGCGAGCAGGTCGATGCGGCGCGGGCCCGCCAGCCCGCCACGGTGTTCACCTCGACGCTGGTCGCCGACGCCGAGGGTGACCTGGCCACGGCCGCGGACCGGGCCGGTCTGCCCGCAGGCCTGCTGGCCGCGGTGATCGACGGGTACCACGACACGGTGCTGGCCGCCTGCATCCACGGGCAGCAGGCCGCTGCGGCAGCCCGCGAGGGTGAGGGGCCGTGCACGTTGTCGTTTCTGGCCTGCCTCGACTGCCCCAGCGCCCGGGCGCTGCCACGGCATCTGCCGGTCCAGATCGCGATGGCCGACCGCCTCGCCGCCCTCGCCGCGCACGTCGACCCGCTGCTGTGGCGGGCCCGCTACCAGCCCCGCCTGGAGCAGCTCGCCCAGATCCTTGGCTGCCACACCGCCGCCGAGCAGGCCAGCGCACGCGCGGCGGTCACCCCCACCCACCTCGCGTTCGTCGACGACGTGCTCGCCGGGCAATGGGACCTGCGATGACCACCGCCTCGGCGGCCTGTGGCGTTGACGGCGTCGTCGCCTGGCCGGCACCCCACACCCCGGTACTGCGCGCGCGAGCGCTGCGGCCGGGATGCGACCCGGACGGTCTGCCGCGGTTCGCCGACGTCGTCTGGCGTCTCCAGGCAGCCCACCCCGACGTGCATGCGGTGGCAGCGACGCTGTGCTGGGACCGCTTCCCCGAGCCGCTCACCGGCGCGTTCAAGGCGTTCGCGCTGGCCGCCATCGACCACCCCTACCCGGTCGACCCGACCGTCGCTCGGCGCGGCGACCGGCCCGCCGTCACCACCATCGCGCTGTGGGTGCGGGACCTGCGCGTGTTCGCCTGCTGGCTGGCCGACCGCGGCGTCACCCGGCTTCGGGAGGTCACCGCTGCAGACCTTGACGACTACCACCGGCACGTCACCGCGCTGGCATGCTCGCCGGACCGCCAGGGCCGGCTGCTGGCGTCGGTGCGCACCCTGTGGTCCTACCGCATCCACCTGCCCGCATCCGCACGGCTGGCCCCCGACCCCTGGGACGGCACCGGCGGCAGCCGCATGGCGGGACGCTCCTGGAGCCCGCTCAACAAGACCGCGCGGATCGCCGCGGCGACCATGGAGACCCTGCTGGCCTGGTCCCTGACGATGGTCGAGCACATCGGGGCCGACATCATCGCCGCGCACAGCGACTTCCAGCGCCTCAGCGCCGGAACACACCCGTCACAGGCCGCCTTCGCCGGCCTGGGCCCCACCGACCGCATCCGCGCGTTCATAGACCAGGCACGCCGCGACGGCACGGCGCTGCCCGGCCACCCCACCGACAACGGCGAGCCCGCCGTCAACTTCTCGCACCTGGCCAGGCTGGCGGGTCTGCGCCCCTCCGCCCTGCAGCGCCCCGACCTGCGGCGCCTGATCGCCCGATCCGGGCTCGAGGTCGCCTGCGACAGCTTCGTCGGGTCCATCACCGCACACATCGCGGGCCGCCCGTGGCGCGACCGGCCGATCACCGTGGCCGAACTGCCGACCCTGCTGCGTCTGCTGTCCGCCGCCGCCTTCGTGGTCGTCTGCTACCTGTCGGGGATGCGGCCCGGCGAGGTGCTCAACCTGTGCCGCGGATGCACCGGCCGCGACGAGACCACCGGCGAGCTGCTGGTGCTCGGCCGGCTGGGCAAGGGCCACGACCGGCTGCCTGCCGCCCCCGGGGAGACGTCGCCGCACCGGCCCTGGGTGGTCGTCACACCGGTGCACGCCGCGCTCGCCGTGCTCGAACAGATCGCCGGCGGCGAGCTGCTGTTCCCCGCCAGCCTGGCCCGTCCGGGAAGCCGCCGCAGCGCCGGCGAGCAGGCCCGCGCCGCCCACGCCATCAACACCGATGTCGAGGACTTCATCGCCTGGGTCAACCACAGCTTCTCCGGCCCCGGCGGCCGCCCTGCGATCCCGCCCGACCCGGCCGGACACCTGCACGCCTCCCGATACCGCCGCACGCTGGCGCACTTCATCGTGCGCCGCCCCCGCGGCCTCATCGCCGCCGCGCTGCAGTATGCGCACGTGCACACCAAGGTGACCCTCGGCTACTCCGGGATGGCCGACACCGCCTGGCTGGACGACCTCGCCGTCGAACGCCTCGAGATGGTGCTCGAGCAAGCCGACACCGACGCCCGCCTGCTCGACGACGGCGAACACGTCAGCGGCCCATCGGCCGCCGACTACAAAACCCGCGTCCAACGGGCAGCACGCTTCGCCGGCCGCGCCATCACCCAGATCGGCAACATCCAACGGCTGCTGGCCAGCGCCGACCCCGCCATCCACCACGCCGAGGGCATGACGTGCGTGTGGCGTGCCG
Source organism: Nitriliruptoraceae bacterium (assembly GCA_007121975.1). Taxonomy (GTDB): domain Bacteria; phylum Actinomycetota; class Nitriliruptoria; order Nitriliruptorales; family Nitriliruptoraceae; genus SKJO01. Next base: position 5,841 of record SKJO01000468.1, read on the forward strand.
AGACCGCCGCCTGCCGCCGGGCCAGGATCCAAGCCGGACTGCCTCACCCCGACGGCCCCGAACCATCCGAATGCCGCAGCAGCTGCACCAACCTCGCCTACACCGACCGGGACATCGCCCAGCTGCGCGACCGCCACCAGGCCATGACCGCCGGCGCCACCGACCCGCTCGCCCCCCGCCCGCTGCGGGATCGCGCCGAGACGATCGCCGACCGGCTCCAGACGGTCATCGACCGGCACGAACAGACTCGCCCCGCCGTTCCACCTCACCGAGGAGACCACACCACCGATGAGCCGCCAACCCCGTGACCGAGCCGCCGACCGGGCCGCCATCACCGCCGCCGCCGACCGCTTGCTGGCCGGCACCCCGCTGCACTCCACGACCGGGAAACTCACGCGCACCGAGCTGATCGCAGAATCCAAGCTTCGACGCGACGTCGTCTACGAACACCGCGACCTCGTCGACACCTTCGCCGCACAGGTCAGGGCGCAACACAGCGCACCCACCGCCGTGCAGGCCGTCATCGACCAGCGCGACCAGCTCGCCGCCCAGGTGGCAGACCTCAAGGCCGAACTCGCCCACGAACGCGAACTCGCCGCCACCCTCCGGCGTCTCGCCGCAGAACTCTCCCTCGAACTCGACCAGGCCCGCGAGGAGCACGCCACCACCGGCACCGTGACCCGCCTACCAGTCCGCCGCAACATCATCGGTCCGTGCAGCTGAACCACCGTACGCACAAACGCACAGAACACGCGGCGCAGCATGACCCAACCTGCGGCCGGCAACGACCTCGAGGCTGTCGTGCCATCCCTCAACACCCCATCCCGGCCACCCACCGCCGTGGCCTGCGCCGCCTGCGACATGCCGACAACCTCGAACCCGACAATCGAGTTGCCTAGTGAACTTCGTGGTGCACCACGACATCGGCCGCGGCCAGCAGTGCCCGCTGCGGTACCCAGGGCTCCACCCGCACGGTGTCCGGCAACGGGCCGAGCGTCTCGGGCTTGCGGAGACGACCGCTGGCCAC
>SKJO01000315.1 GCA_007121975.1 Nitriliruptoraceae bacterium
CGGGGCGCCTGGGCCGGCGAGCTGACGATCGGGGCCGTCGCGCTGCCGCCCGATCGTCGGGTGCTCGGGCTGCGCGACTCCAAGCAGCTCGGACCCGACCGTCGCACCCGGCTGGCCGAGCGGCTGGCCAGCGTCGCGGACGTGGGTCTGGGCCGGGTGCAGGTCCACGAGCTCGACGAGCTCGGGTTGGCGGCCGCGCTGCGGGTCGCGGCCGCACGGGCCGTGGCGGCGCTGAGCGAACCCCCCGACGTGGTGCTGATCGACGGCACCGTCGACCTGCTGCCGGCCAGCCGCGCTCACCGAGAGCTGCTGGTGCGCGGCGATCAGCGCTCGGCCTCGATCGCAGCGGCCTCGATCGTGGCCAAGGTCGCCCGCGATGCGGTGATGGTCGCCGCCGACCTGCCCCATCCGGCCTACGGCTTCGCCCGCCACAAGGGCTATCCGACCGCCGCGCACCGGGCGGCGCTCGCCGAGCACGGCCCGTGTGCGCTGCACCGGACCTGCTGGGCGCCGATCGCGGCGCTCAGTCGGCCGGATCGGGATCGGGCGGCCGGTCCGGGACCTGGTGGGAGTCGCCGGTGAGCCGGCCGAAGTGATCGAACGGCCAGATGATCAGCACCGATCGGCCCACGACCTGCTCGCGCGGAACGGTTCCCAGCGTGCTGCGGGAGTCGGAGGAGTTGGGGCGGTTGTCGCCGAGGAAGAACAGCTGCCCCTCGGGCACGATGAGCGGACCGAACTGCGACTGATCCTCGTAGCGCACATAGGGCTCGTCGAGCGCCTGGCCGTTGACGCGGACCTCGCCGTCCACGATCTCGATCTCGTCGCCGGGTAGCGCCACGGCCCGCTTGACGAAGTCGCGCGCGCTGACCGGGACCAGCCCGAGGAACTGTCCGATCCCGCGGATCACCCGGCCCACGGCGTCCTGCTCGGGGACGGTGGTGCCGGGTCCGTCCCCCTCGAACACGAGGATCTCGCCGCGTCGGGGCTCTCGGAAGCGGTAGGTGAGCTTCTCGACCACCATCCGGTCGTCGCGCTGCAGGGTCGGCTCCATCGAGCTCGACGGGATGTAGAACACCTGCACGACGAAGGTGCGCAGCAGGAAGGCGAGCACCAGCGCCACCGCGAGCAGCACCGGCAACTCGCGCAGGAAGCTGCCCCGACGGCGGGTGGGGCGCCGGTGACGGCCCGCCCCCGACTCCTGGCTGCCGTCACCCGACGACTCCGGGGGTCGGCCGGTGGGCGACGAACCACCAGCGGCGGTCCACAGCCCCGGCCCCTCGAAGGCGCCCTCCGGCCGGGAGGCCGGCGGCCGGGTCCCGGGGGGATCAGCCGGCTCGTCGCGTTCAGGCATGACGACGGCGCCGGTCGACGTCCACGGCGCGACGACCAGCGTCGGCCTCGACCGGTGCCCGAAGCTGCGAGCGTGGCGGCACGCTCAGCGCAGCGCCTCGCGCTTCTCCTTGATACGCGCCTTCTTGCCCACCCGGTCGCGCAGGTAGTACAGCTTGGCGCGCCGGACCTTGCCGCGCCGCAGGACCTCGATGGACTGCAGGATGGGGCTGTGCACCGGGAAGATGCGCTCGACCCCGATCCCGTAGCTGACCTTGCGGACCGTGAAGGTCTCGCGCAGGCCACCACCGCGGCGCGCGATCACGACGCCCTCGAAGGACTGGATGCGCTCGTTGGCTCCCTCGACGACCCGGACGTTCACCTGGACGGTGTCCCCGGGCCAGAACTCGGGCAGATCGTCGCGCAGACGAGACTGCTCGACCATGTCGATGTTGTTCATGGCTCTCGCGCTTCCGTGAGGAGGTGGGTGGCCGGGATGCGGGGCGTGCCGTGATCCTGGCCCCGCAGACCGGGGGCGGGTGGATGGTGCATCACGGCGGCGCGAACAGGACCGCTGCGCGGCCGCAGGATAGTACGGCCCCGAACCTCGTGGGGTCAACCCGGCCGCGGCAACCGGGGGTCGACGAGCAGATCAGGACGGCGATCGCTGGTCAGGGTGCGGGCCTGCTCCTCGCGCCAGCGCCGCACCGCACCGTGGTCCCCGGAGGTGAGCACCTCGGGCACCTGCAGTCCGCGCAGCCGGGCGGGACGGGTGTACTGGGGGTACTCGAGCAACCCGGAGGTGAACGATTCGTCGGCGGTGGAGCCGGCGTTGCCCACGACCCCCGGGACCAGCCGCGTGACCGCCTCGATCACGGCGGCGGCGGCGACCTCGCCGCCGAGCAGCACGTAGTCCCCGATCGAGACCTCGTCGGTGGCCACCTCGTGGTGCACGCGCTCGTCGATGCCCTCGTAGCGTCCGCACAGCAGCACCAGCCGCGGCTCACGGGCCAACTCCTCGGCCAGTGACTGGTCGAACCGACGCCCACGCGGGGTGAGCAGGATGGTCCGCGGACGGCGGCCACCGGCGACGTAGCGCGCCTCGGGGGGCGGTCCGTCACGTCCGGCAGTCGCCCCCGGAGGCAGCTGGTTCCAGACCGCCTCGGCGGCGTTGAACCAGACATCCGCGCGCATCACCATGCCCGCTCCCCCGCCGTAGGGGGCGGCGTCCACCGACCGGTGCCGGTCGGTGGCCCAGTCACGCAGGTCGTGCACGCGCAGCTCGAGCCGCCCCTCGTCGCTCGCGCGCGCCAGCAGCGAGGTGTGCAGCGGACCGTCGAACCAGGCCGGGAAGATCGTGAGCACGTCGATGGCCAGTGCCGGCCCGGTCACGGGTCGAGCAGCCCGGGCGGGGGGTCGACCACGCGCAGGCAGCGGTCGTGATCGTGTTCCTCCACCTCGACGTAGTCGTCGACAGCCGGCAGCAACCAGGTGCTCCCGTCGTCACGCGCGACCTCCAGCAGGTCGTAGCCCGCCGCGTCGGGCAACTCGACGAGCGCGCACACCCGGCCCAGGTCGCGGCCCTGCTCGTCGATGACGGCGGCGCCCACCAGCTCGTGGGCGAAGTAGGTGTCGTGCTCGTCGAGCGGTACGGCGGCGGCCTGCACGTCCTGACCCCGCAGCAGTTCGGCCGCCGAGCGGTCGCCGACCCCCTCGAGGGCGACCAGCAGCCGGCCCTGGTGCCACCGGACGCTCAAGACCGTGGTCACGGTCTGACCGATCCGGACCCGGACCCCGGCCGCGAGCCGGTCGGGCAGGTCGGAGAGCATGCGCAGCACCAGCTCGCCATGGATGCCGTGGGGCTTGACGACCCGCGCGACCACGACCGGCTGGTCCCCCACGCCGTCCACGTCCGCTCCCGTCAGTCGATGACCTCGACGGTGACGTTCTCGTCGTCCAGCGAGCCGGCCGCCTTCACCAGCGTGCGCAGCGCCTTGGCGGTGCGGCCGCGCTTGCCGATGACCTTGCCGAGGTCGTCGTCGTGCACGTGCAGCTCGAGCACGACCTCACGGTCCTCCTCGGACACCTCGACCCGCACATCGTCGGGGTGATCGACCAGCTGCTTGGCGACGTACTCGAGCACGGCCTCGGCCCTCACGACGAGCCCTCCGCCGCCTCGGCGGCGCGAGCCCGGGCCTTCTTGGACAGCCGCGGCTTGTCGGCCCGTCCGGAACGGTCACGCTTCGGGGGGTCGCCCGGCTTGAAGGTCTCCCACACCCCGGTGATGCGCAGCAGCTTCTCGACCGCCGCGGTGGGCTGCGCGCCGACCCGCAGCCAGTGCAGGGCGCGCTCCTCGTCGACCGAGATCCCCGAGGGATCCTGCAGCGGGTGGTAGCTGCCGATGATCTCGATGAAGCGCCCGTCGCGCGGCGAGCGCGCGTCGGCGGCGACGATGCGGTAGTGCGGGCGCTTGACGGTCCCCTCACGACGGAGGCGGAGCTTGACGGCCATGACGGCGTCCTTCACGGGTCGGTCCGGGCGTGGCCCACGCACCGGCAGGGGGCGGTCCGTACCCTCGCGGACCGACGCGTCGAACGGCGTGGGCGGCGGGGCGGAGACCACCGGGGAGGTGGCTGGCGCACAGGAGCGGGACGCTCGGGCGCGCCGGGGAGGGAGGATAGCGCAGCGCGCTGCCCGGTGGCGGGAGGGCTCAGCCGCGCCGTGACCGGCGCGGTGCGGGCTGCAGGCCGGGGAAGCCGCCCAGGCCCTGGGAGCCCTGCAGTTGGCGCACGGCGGCCGCCTGGGCCTTGGCGCCCCGCACGCCCTTGGGCTTGGCACTGGAGTTGCCGGCCATCTTGGCCGCGCTCTTCATGACCTTCTGCACCTCGGCGAACTGCTTGACGAGCTGGTTGACCTCGGTCACGGTGGTGCCCGACCCGGCCGCGATGCGCTTGCGACGGCGGGCGTTGAGGATCTTGGGCTTGCGGCGCTCCTCGGGGGTCATCGAGCGGATGATGGCCTCGACCCGCGCCATCTGCCGGTCGTCGATGTCCGCGTCCTTGAGCTGCTTGCCCAGCCCCCCGGGCATCATGCCGAGCAGGCCCTGCAGCGGCCCCATGCGCTTGAGCATCTGCATCTGCTCGAGGAAGTCCTCGAGGGTGAAGTCGCCGCTGAGCATGGCGGCCTCGGCCTTGGCCGCCTCCTGCTCGGTGTAGGTCTCCTCGGCCTTCTCGATCAGGGTCATGACGTCGCCCATCCCGAGGATGCGCGAGGCCATGCGGTCGGGGTGGAAGGGCTCGAAGTCCTCGAGCTTCTCCCCCACCGAGGCGAACTTGATCGGAGCGCCGGTGACCGACCGGACCGACAGCGCGGCGCCGCCGCGGGCATCACCGTCGAGCTTGGACAGGATCACCCCGTCGAAGCCGACCGCATCGGCGAACGCCTTGGCGACGTTGACCGCCTCCTGCCCGATCATCGCGTCGATGACGAACAGCGTCTCGTCGGCGTCGACGGCCTCGCGGATCGCGCGGGCCTGCTCGAGCAGCTCCTCGTCGACGTGCAGGCGGCCGGCGGTGTCGACGATGACGACGTCACAGCCGGTCTCGCGGGCCTTGGCGATCGAGTCGCGGGCCACGGGCACCGGATCGCCGGAGGTGACCGGCGCGTAGACGTGGACCCCGGCCCGCTCCGCGTTGACCTTCAGCTGCTGCACCGCAGCCGGACGCTGCAGGTCACAGGCCACGAGCATCGGGTGGCGGCCCTTGGACCGCAGCAGCTTGGCGAGCTTGCCCGCGGCGGTGGTCTTGCCCGACCCCTGCAGGCCGGCGAGCATGATCACGGCCGGCTTGCCGGTCAGCTTCAACCCGACCGACTCCCCACCGAGCGCCTCACGCAGCTCGGCGTCGACCGCCTTGATCACCTGCTGGGAGGGGTTGAGCGCCTTGGAGACCTCCTCGCCGACGAGCTGCTCGCGCAGCCGCTCGACCATCTGCTTGACGACGCGGAAGTTGACGTCGGCCTCGAGCAGCGCGAGGCGGATCTCCTTGAGGGTCGCATCGACGGTCTTGTCGTCGAGGCGGCCACGGCCCTTGACCTTGGCGAGCGCGGCATCGAGCTTCGCGCTCAGGGTGTCGAACACGTCATGGCTCCGCTGCGTCGGGGATCGGGGGGCGAGGGTAGCGGCCGGCCCGTCGCCGGCCCGTGGCCGTCCCCGGGTGCTCAGTCCGGGCCGAGCTCGGAGAACAGACCCTCGACGAACAGCTCGGGGTCGAACACGGCGAGGTCGTCGATCCCCTCGCCGAGCCCGACGAGCTTGACGGGCAGGCCGAGCTCGCGCTGCACCGCCACGACGATGCCGCCCTTGGACGAGCCGTCGAGCTTGGTGAGCACGATCCCGGTGACCTCGACCGCGTCGAGGAATGCCTGGGCCTGCGCGATGCCGTTCTGCCCGGTGGTGGCATCGAGCACCAGCAGGGTCTCCTCGAGCGGCCCGGCCTGCTTCTCGAGCACCCGCTTGACCTTGCCGAGCTCGTCCATCAGCTCGCGTTTGTTGTGCAGCCGCCCGGCGGTGTCCACGATCAGCAGATCGGCCGCCTGCTCGGTGGCGGACGCGTAGCCCTCGTAGGCCACGGAAGCCGGATCGGCGCCCTCGTCCTTGCGCACGATGTCGGCTCCGGTGCGCTCGGCCCAGATCGCGAGCTGATCGGAGGCCGCTGCCCGGAAGGTGTCCGCCGCTGCGAGCACCAGCGTGCGCCCAGCGCGCTCCTCGAGGGCGGCGAGCTTGCCGATGGTGGTGGTCTTGCCGGTCCCGTTGACCCCGGTGATCAGCCACACGGTCGGGCCCTGGTCCTCGGCGCGGGTCAGGCTCCGGTCGAAGCTGCCCAGCGCGTCACGCAGCTCCGCCTTGAGCAGTTCGAGCACCGCCTCGGCCGAGGTCGCGCCCTGCTCCCGGCTGCGCGTCCGGAGCTGCTCGACGATCTCCAGGGTCGCGGTCACCCCCACGTCCGCGGAGATCAGGGCCTCCTCGAGCCCCTCCCAGGCCTCGTCGGTGACGCCCCGGCCGAACAGGTCGGCGACCGAGGCCCCGAGCACGTTGCGGGTGCGCGTGAGCCGGCGTCGGAAGCGCTCGGCCAGCGGCAGCGGCTCCTCGACCGGAGGGGCCTCCGGGGGCGCTTCGATCGGCGGGGCGATCGAGGCCGGGGTGTCGGGGACCTCGGGCAGCCGCTCCTCGGTCTCGGGCGGCGTCGGTCCGCGCTCGAGCAGGTCCACCCCGCCGTCGTCGGGACCGTCGGACCCGGTATCGGGGGGCCCGCCCCGGCGACGGCCGAAGGCCACCAGCCCACCGCCGAGGACCACGACGATCAGGGCGATGGCGACGAACAGCAGCGGGTCGAGTTCGGACACGGGCCTCGGCTCCCGGACGCGGAGCGGTCACGCTACCCGGCGGGGGCGGCATCGGC
>SKJO01000143.1 GCA_007121975.1 Nitriliruptoraceae bacterium
TCGCCGAGGAAGAAGATCTCGCGGGCGAACTTCTGACCGACCTGCTTGGCGAGGTAGGCGGAGCCGAACCCCCCGTCGAAGGAGGCGACGTCGAGGTCGGTCTGCTTGAACCGCGCATGCTCGCGGCTGGCGATGGTCAGGTCGCACACCACGTGCAGGGAGTGGCCACCGCCCGCCGCCCAGCCCGGCACGACCGCGATCACGACCTTGGGGCTGGTGCGGATCAGGCGCTGGACCTCGAGGATGTGCAGCCGGCCGGAGCGGGCCGGGTCGATGTGCTCGGCGTCCTCGCCGGTGAGCGCATCGGTGTAGCGGTAGCCGTCGCGGCCCCGGATGCGCTGGTCCCCACCGGAGCAGAACGCCCACCCGCCGTCCCGCGGCGAGGGGCCGTTGCCGGTCAGCAGCACACAGCCCACGTCGGCCGACTGCCGCGCGTGATCGAGCGCCCGGGACAGCTCGTCGACGGTGTGGGGCCGGAAGGCGTTGCGCACCTCGGGCCGGTCGAAGGCGATGCGCACCATGGCGCGATCGGCCCCCGTGTCGGGATCCACCCCGCGGTGGTAGGTGAGGTCGCTGAGGTCCTCGAAGCCGGCGACCGGCCGCCAACTCGCCTCATCGAACAGCTCGGAGACCACTGCTGCTCCTCGTCGCGCGCCGCCGGGTTCGAACCCTACGCTAGCCGCAGACGGGTCGACGGCAGGAGCAGGCAGGTGGCGGGCGTCGGGCTGGTGGCGATCGATCTGCCGGCGGCCTCCCCGCACGGCTGGCCGGCCGCGACCCACCGCGTGCTCGACCGGCTGCGAGCCGTGTGGCTGCAAGGGCAGGCCGCACTGCTGCTGCCCCCCGACCCGGCCGCCGCCGAGCGGCTGGTGGTCGCCCTGCGGCCCACCGCACGATGGTCGGTGGCGGACGCGGAACCGTCCTCGCTCGATCCACGGGCCTGGCCCGCACCGCCGGGCACCGCTCTGGTGGTCGCCACCTCGGGATCGACCGGGCAGCCCAAGGGCGTGGTGCTGTCCCACGCGGCGCTGGCGGCCTCGACCCGAGCGAGCGTGGCGCGGCTCGGTGCGCGAGCCGGGGAGCGCTTCGCCCTGCTGCTCCCCCTCGAGCACGTCGCCGGGCTGCAGGTGGTGCTGCGCGCCTGGGTGTGCGGCACCCAGCCGGTGCTGGCGACCACCCCGGGCGCACTCCCCGACGACGTCGAGCAGGTCTCGCTGGTGCCGACCCAGCTGGCCCGGCTGCTCACCGATCCACGCGCCACCGACACGCTGACCCGCTGCCGGCGGGTGCTGGTCGGCGGGGCCCGCCTCGACCCGGCGCTGGCCGCACGCGCCCGTGACGCCGGGGTGCCGGTGGTCGGCTCCTACGGGATGAGCGAGACCGGGGGCGGCTGCGTGTATGACGGCCGAAGGCTCGAGGACGTCGAGGTGGCACTGCGCGCCGACGGTCGGGTGCGGCTGCGCGGCCCGATGCTGCTGACCGGCTACCGCACGGCGCACGCCCCGCTGGCGATCCCCACCGACGCCGAGGGGTGGCTGACCACCGGGGACGTGGGCTGCTGGCGGGAGGATGGTCGGCTCGAAGTCGTCGGTCGGGCCGACGACGTGATCGTCAGCGGCGGGGAGAACGTGCCCGCCGAGGCGGTCGCCGCGGCGCTGCGTGCGCTGCCGGAGCTGGCCGATGCCGCGGTCGCCGGCCGACCCGACCCGGAGTGGGGCGCGGTGGTCACCGCCGTGGTCGTGGCCGCCGACCCGCTGGCGCCACCCGGGCTCGACGAACTGCGTGCGTCGCTGACCCCCGAGCTGCCACGCCGGTGGCTGCCACGGGCGCTGGTCGTGATCGACGCACTGCCCACCACCACGCTCGGAAAGGTGGATGGTGCCGCTCTGCGCCGCCTGGCGACCGGCGACGGTGGCTGACGCCGTGAGCGAGGGTCAGTCGGTGAGGCTGACCAGCATCACCGGTTCGGTGCTCGGCTGCAGCGAGCCCTGCTCGGGCTCCACCGTGACGCCGAGCGCCTCGACGGTCGACAGGTCGGCCTCGACGTGCTGGGTGACGGTGCCGTCCGGATCGACGTCGAACAGCGCCACGGGGGTGAGCTGCCCGTCGGTGTGCACCAGCCACAGACTGTAGGCGTGCTCGTGGGGCGCGGGGTCCATGCCCGCGGCCAGGAACACCGCCGCACCCAGCGAGGGCGAGACCATCACCCGGGCGCTGGCACCGGACCGGTCGGCACCGGCGTCGCTTGGCTGGGGCGCCTCACCGACCGTGACGATGTCGAGGTCGTGGGCCCCGAGCAGCGCCGCGACCGACGCCTCCCCCGGCGACGTGTCGGAGATGCCCGGCTCGAGCTCACCCATCCGGACGTTGAGGTTCACGACCATGACCCCGAGCCCGACCACCGCGATCGCGATCACCGCGGCGGCGGGCGCGAGCAGCCGCAGCAGCCGTTCGCTGGTCCGCGAGGCGACCGGGACGACAGGCGACGGCGAGGTGGCGGGCGCGGGCGGGGTCGTCGGCAGCGCCACGGACGTCAGCGGGACGCTCAGCGGCGGCGCCGGTGGGCCGGGCGGCGGCAGCTGACGCGTGGCATCGATCTGGGCGAGTACCCGGTCCTTGAGATCGGGCGGCGGCAGCTCGCGCAGCAGGCCTCCGAGCCGGGCCGCCGTGGCCTCGAGCTCGCGGACCTCCTGGTCGCACGCCGGGCACTCGGCAAGGTGGGCCTCGAACAGCACCCGCTCGTCGTCGTCGAGGGCGTGCAGCGCATACGCGCCGGCCAGGGTGTGGATGTCGGCGGTCATCCTGCCACCCCCAGCGCGTCGCGCATCCGGATCAGTCCGTCGCGCATGCGGGTCTTGATCGTGCCCAGCGGGGCACCGAGCTGCTCGGCGACCTCGCGGTAGGTGAAGCCCCGGTAGTAGGCGAGCTCGACCGCCTCGCGTTGCAGCGGGGTGAGCACGTCGAGCGCGGCCCGCACCTGCTGGTGCTCGAGGCGCAGCTCGACGGTCTCGGCGACCTCGTCGTGCTCACGGCGGTGCTCGCGGGCCGCGACCTTGTCGGTGCGGTCGCGGCGGGACTGCTCGGTGCGCACCCGATCCACCGCCCGACGGTGCGCCAGCGTCAGGATCCAGGTGGAGGCGCGACCTCGCTCCGGGTCGAACCGGGCGGCCTGCCGCCACAGCTCGACGAACACCTCCTGGGCGACCTCCTCGGACTGCGACGGGTCACGCAGGGTGCGCCGCACCACGCCGAAGACGGTGGCGGCGAATCGTTCGTACAGCGCCGCGAAAGCCTCGCGGTCCCCGCGGGCGACCTCGAGGAGCAGTTGCTCGTCGACGGGCACGACGTCCGCACCGCCGTCGACGGCGGTCAACCTGGGCCGGGGAGCGTGCACGCGCGTCCTCTCGGAGCGAAGGCGGCCACCGGGCAGTGACAGCCCTACCTCCGGGTTCGGCGCCGTGCCACGTCCGGTTGGCTCACAGCCCGGCGTAGGAGTGCAGCCCGACGAACACCAGGTTGACCGCGTAGTAGGTGAACATCAGCACCGCGAAGGACAGGATGCCGATCCAGGCCGCACCCCGGCCGCGGGTGCCGCGGGTCGCCCGGGCGTGCAGGTAGGCCGCGTAGGCGATCCAGGTCAGGAACGAGGCGGTCTCCTTGGGGTCCCAGCCCCAGAACCGTCCCCAGCTCTGCTCGGCCCACATCGCCCCGGCGATCACGCCGAAGGTCCAGGCGAAGAACCCCAGGGCGATGGTGCGGTAGGCGAGCCCATCGAGCGTCGCGGCCGCCGGCAGCATCGGCACGAACCAGCGGGCGATCAGCGCCACGGCGACCATCGCGAGGTTGACGATCAGGAAGCGCTGCACCCCGGTCGCGAACTCCAGGGTGGGCGTGGCCAGGAACACCCACGACACCGTCGAGGTCCCGAGGAAGGTGCCCAGCGCCAGCCGCCACGGTGACAGCGCCCCGCGCAGCGCACGTCGGTAGGCGGCCTCGTCGTCGGCGGTCTGGGCGTCGGGGTCGCCGTCAGGCGCGTCCGCCGCGTCGGGCGCGACCCGCTCCCCGACCGCGTCGGTCTCGGCGCTTGCGGCCGCATCGGTCTCGGTGCCGGCCTCCGCGTCGGACCCGGCGCGCAGATCTCCGATGTAGGCCGCGCCGACCGTCGATCCGACCGTCGTGCGCGAGCGCGCATCGGCGACGCGCTGCTCGGCGAGGTCACGCATCAGCTGCAGGGAGTTGAACACGAACCCGGCGGTGAAGATCCCCGCCGCGATCACGATCACGGTGACGTGGAAGGTGCGCCACCAGGTGTCGAGGATCGGCATCAGCGGGCCGGGATCGGAGTAGACCAGCAGCGCCGAGGCGAGCACCAGCGTGCCGGCCATCAGCACGAAGCCGTTGAGCTCGGGGCGCTTGCGCACGAACTGCAGGTAGCCGAGCCCGACGACCACGCCGACCAGCGCCATCATCGAGGTGAACTCGAACATGTTGCCCAGCGGCAGCCGGCCCTGGGCCAGCCCACGGGTGACCTCGTGGGCCAGGTGCGCGCCGATGCCCAGGCTCGCCACGACCAGCCCGGCGAGCTCCGCGCGCCGCCCGCGCGCGGGTCCGTCCTCACGCCGACCGACCTTGGTGGTCAGCGCATACAGATACAGGAACGCCGCGGCGGCGTACAGCAGGAGGGTCACCGGGGAGTACAGCACCCGGGACAGCTCGGCGAGCGCGGCCTCGTTCATCGGGGCACCACCTCGTCGTCGGAAGGGGCGGGGGTTGCAGCTCCCGTCGCGGCGGCCAGGCGGTCGACCACCCGTCGGTGTTCGTCCTCGAAGGCCTGCGGGCGCTGGAAGGCGCGGCCCGCGACGGTGACCAGGGTACGTGCGTCGCCCTCCGGTCGCGAAGCCACGACCCACAGCCGGCGCCGGTAGGCGTACAGCGCCGGGTGCAGCCCACCGAGCAGCATGGCGCTGGCCAGCAGCAGCCACGGGATCTGGGGCCGGGCGCTGACCTGGAAGCCGACCCAGCGGCGCAGCTCCACGAACCGCACCACCACCCCGTCGTCCATCACCACCTCGCCGCCCGGGCGGATCAGCCCCCCGCCGACCGACTCCAGCTCGGTGGTGTCGAGCTCGTTGATCGTCTGCTGGGTGCGGCCGATCTGCAGGTCCCCGCGGTACTGGCGGAACAGCAGCAGCGGGTCGTCGGCCCACGGAACCCCGGTGAACACCGGACCGTCGTCGCTGTCGGGCGCGTAGGGGAAGAAGAACACCTCGAGGCCGACGTCCGGGTCAGCGGACGGGACCTTGACCGCCGCCCGGAACATCCCGCCATCGGCGGCCTGGGCGGTCAGGAAGTTGGCGTGCTCGAGCTCGCCGTCGACCCACACCTCGACGAACGGCGCATAGCCCCAGTCGAGCTGGTGGATCTTGAGCCCATCGACGGTCAGCGGCCGGTTGCCCTCCACCGTGGTCTCGCGCACCTCGCCGTCCGCGGTGGTGACCGTCACGTCCGACACGAAGGTGGTGGGCTGCCCGGCGCCGGGAGCCAGCGGGTCGCGCACCCAGTCCACCTCGAAGCTGTCGAGGTGCAGCACCCACCCGCGGTGGTCGTCGTCGGTCCACCACCGGCCCGGCCCGTAGGTCCAGTACGACACCGGGGTGTCGGCGAACGACTCGCCCTCGACCACCGCGCGCTGCCCGTCGAACCCGAGCAGTTGACCGAACACGATCGCGGCGAGCAGCACGTAGAAGCTGAGGTGGAACAGCAGACTGCCCCCCTCACGCGACCACAGCCCCTTCTCGGCGGCGACCTGCGGGGGCGGCCCGGACGACATCGCACGGGACCGGTCGGGGTCGGGGGCCGGTTCGAGGTCGGGGGCCGGTTCGAGGTCGGGGGCCGGGTCGAGGCCGGGGGCCGGTTCGAGGTCGGGGGCCGGTTCGAGGCCGGGGGCCGGTTCGAGGCCGGGGGCCGGTTCGAGGTCGGGGGCCGGGTCAGGGTCGCGCACCCGCCAGCGGGTGTCGGTGAGCAGGCCGCGGGCGGTGGCATGGACCTCGTCGGGTCCGAGGTCGGTGGAGAAGCTGGCGACCACCTGCTGGCGGTCGGCCGCTCGGGTCAGGGGTGGGCGGCTGTGGCGCACGAGCCGGACCCAGGCGCGGATGCGCGGGATCAGGCAGGCGGTGAGCGAGAGGTACAGCAGCAGGAGTAGCGCGAGGAACAGCGCCGATCCATAGACGTCGTAGCCGCCGATCGCGTCGATCCCACGGCTGACGAGCACGCCCGGCCCCTCGTCCCCGGACCGCCAGACCTCGACGGTGCCCGGCACATTGGGCTCCTGGGGCACCACGGTCGCGATCAGGGTGAGCAGCCCGAGCATCGCCAGCAGGATCAGTGCGGTGCGCATGCGCACCAGCCACCGCCAGCCCATCACCACCGAGTCGATCACGAAGCCCACCGGACCCGACGGACCCCGCCCGCGACGCGGACGACGCACGTCGGGGTTCATGCGGGGAGGGGCAGCGGAGTCTTGGCTCACGCCGGGGAAGGTACCGGGGTGCGCACCCGGCCCCGACCCACCCGGCCCCGACCCACCCGGCCCCGACCCACCCGGCTCCGACCCACCGACCTTGGTGCCGTCCCCACCCGGCCGTACCCTTCACCACCCCAGCAGCGGGAGCCCACGTACGGGAGTGCGCCGTCGGTCCCCGCCCCATGCCTCCCTTGCCCCCCCGTGACCCGA
>SKJO01000024.1 GCA_007121975.1 Nitriliruptoraceae bacterium
CCACGACGACCACCCCGAGGTCACCCGCGAGCGCTGCGACGAGTTCGCCCTGATCAGCCAGGAGCGCACCGCCAAGGCCCAGGCCAACGGGGTGTTCGACAGCCACGTCGTGCCCATGACCGTGTTCTCCGAGGCCGGCTGGCGGGTCGTGGACACCGACGAGCACCCGCGGCCGGGGACCACCCTGGAGTCGCTGTCGGGGCTGCGCTCGCCGTTTCGGGCGGGCGGGTACGTCACCGCCGGCAACGCCGCCGGTCTCAACGACGGCGCCGGAGGCGTGCTGCTGGCCTCCAAGGCCGCGGTCGAGGAGCACGGGCTCACCCCCCGCATGCGGCTGGTCGACTACACCTTCGTCGGTGTCGAGCCGGAGACGATGGGCTACGGCCCCGTCCCCGCGACCGACAAGCTGCTCGAGCGTGCCGGGCTGAGCATGGACGACATCGACGTCATCGACATGAACGAGGCGTTCGCGGTGCAGTGCGTCGCCTTCCTCGACCACTTCGATCTGCCGATCGGCAGCGACAAGGTCAACCCCTACGGCGGCGCGATCGCCCTGGGCCACCCCTTGGCCTTCTCCGGTGCCCGGCTCGCGATGCAGGTCGCCGCCTACTTCGAGCGCAACCCCGACGCCCAGCGCGGCATCACCACGATGTGCATCGGCCTGGGCATGGGCGCGGCCGCCCTGTGGGAGCGCGTCTGACGCCGGCCCGCACCACCTCGACCACGAGCGCCCCTGAAGCGGGCAAGGAGCACCAGCGGTGAGCCACACCCAGTTCAAGCTGACCTACGCCGACCGTCCGGTCGGCCGCCTCGCCATCCTGACGATGGACAACGGTGAGGACCACACCAAGCCCAACACCTTCGGCGAGGAGGCGCTGGCCTCGCTCGGCGCCGCCCTCGATGAGCTCGAGGCGGCCGAGGACCTTGCCGGGCTCATGCTGACCGGCAAGCACTTCATCTTCGCGGTCGGCGCCGACCTCAAGTCCTTCACCGGCATGGACGCCGACCGGGCGCGTGCGGCCGGCAAGGCCGGACACGACGCCTTCGCGCGGCTGATGGCACTGCCGTTCCCGACCCTGGCGGCGATCAACGGGGCGTGCATGGGTGGCGGGGTCGAGATCGCGCTGCACTGCGACGTGCGCACGATCTCGTCGGGCGCGCAGGTGGTCGCCTTCCCCGAGGTGTTCCTCTCGATCCTGCCGGCGTGGGGCGGCACGCAGCTCGCGCCGCGGATCGTCGGCGCGGCCAACGCGGTGGAGACCCTGGTCATCAACCCGCTCAACAACAACAAGGTGATGTCGCCCCGGCAGGCCTTCGACCGCGGGTATGCGGACCGCTACCTCGACTCTGCCTCCTTCCTCGACGACTCGCTCGCGCTGCTCGAGCGCCTGGTCTCCGGCGAGGAGGCGATCGAGCGCGACCTGGACCCGAGTGCCGGGCTCGACGAGGCGCTGGCCAACGGCCGGGCGATGGCCGACGGCAAGACCAACGGCGCCACCCGCGCGCCCTACCTCGCACTCGAGCTGATCGAGTTCGCGGCCCGCGGGGGTGACCTCGACGAGGGTCGCCGCCGGGAGCAGGAGGCGCTGGCCGAGCTGCTGCCCGCCCGCCAGGCGCAGGCCTCGGTGTACAGCTTCGACCTGGTGCAGGCCCGGGTGCGCAAGCAGCCCTGGAAGCCCGACGCCCAGCCGCGCAAGGTCACCAAGGCCGCCATCATCGGCGCCGGCTTGATGGGTGCGCAGCTCGGCGCGCTGCACCTGCAGCGCCTCGAGGTGCCGCTGGTGATGAA
The DNA here is from genome assembly GCA_007121975.1 of Nitriliruptoraceae bacterium. Taxonomy (GTDB): domain Bacteria; phylum Actinomycetota; class Nitriliruptoria; order Nitriliruptorales; family Nitriliruptoraceae; genus SKJO01. The sequence continues at coordinate 1,790 of SKJO01000024.1, forward strand.
GGACATCGACGGCGGCGTGCTCGAGCGCTGCCGGGCGCACATCGAGGAGACCCTCGACAAGCGGGTGGCCAAGGGCCGGCTCAAGCCGGGCAAGGCCACCTTCCTCAAGGGACTGGTCACCTACACCACCAGCTACGAGGACGTCGCCGGCGCCGACTGGGTGATGGAGGCCGTGCTCGAGCGCATGGACCTCAAGCAGGCCATCTTCGCCGACCTCGAGGCGGTGCTCGACGAGGGCGCGGTCATCGCCACCAACACCTCCTCGCTGTCGGTGGGCGAGATGGCGTCCAAGCTCGCCCACCCCGAGCGGGTGGTCGGCTTCCACTTCTTCAACCCGGTGGCGGTGCTGCCCCTGGTCGAGGTGATCAAGCCCGAGGGGGTGAGCGACGAGGCGATGGCCACGGCGTTCGCGGTGGCCAAGAAGCTCAAGAAGTCGGCGGTGCAGTGCGCGGACGCCCCGGCGTTCATCGTCAACCGGCTGCTGCTGCGCTTCAACGGGGCGGCCACCGAGGGGCTGCGCCACGGCAACGGGTTCCAGGAGATCGACACCGCGGTCAAGCGCCTGGGCCTGCCGATGGGTCCCTTCGAGCTGTTCGGCCTGGTCGGACTCAAGGTCGCCTACCACACCGCGGAGACGCTGGTCGCGGCGTTCCCCGACCGCTACGAGATCGACGACAACTTCCGCATGATGGGCGAGTCCGACCTGCCGGGGATCTACGACTGGTCCAAGGGTGGCGAGGTCTACGCCGAGATCCGCGACGCGCTGGTGGTCGAGGAGGGCGCCACCCCGCTGACCGAGGAGCAGATCCAGCGCCGGGCGCTCGAGGCCGTGGCCGACGAGGCTCGCCGCATGATCGACGAGGGCGTGGTCGCCGATGCGCGCGACCTCGACACCGGCATGCTGCTCGGGGCCGGGTGGCCCTTCTTCAACGGCGGCATCTGCAAGTACCTGGACCAGACCGGCATCTCCGAGGAGCTGTTCGGCCGGCCGCTTCTGACCGCGGAGGACGGCGCCAGGCGCTGAGCGGCGGTGGCGCCGCGCCGCTGGAGTTCGGATCCGCGGCGGCGCGGTGTATGACCTGGCATGCTGGGCCCACCCCGGTGGTCGCACGTCCACCGGCGTCGTCCACCGGGAGGGCCCCGCTCATGCCCCCGCAGCCCAGCGCCTCGTACTCGATCACCTACCGACTGCACGTCGCCGCCGACGACCCGCGCCTGCTCGGGCAGGTCACCTCGGCGGTCGGGGAACACAGCGGGGCGGTGATGGGGCTGGATGTCATCGACGCCGCCGTCGACCCGATGGTGGTGGACGTCACCGTCAACGCCGGGGACGCCGATCATGCCGCCGCGCTGCAGGCCGCGATCGAGGCGCTCGAGGGCGTGCACGTGCACCATGGAAGCGACCGGACCTTCCTGATCCACCTGCACGGCAAGCTCGAGGTGCGGTCTACCGTCCCCCTGGTCTCCCGCGATGACCTGTCGATGGCCTACACGCCCGGGGTGGCCCGCGTCTGCCGCGCGCTGGTCGACTACCCCGACGATGCCCGGCACCTGACCATCAAGGGCAACACCGTGGCGATCGTCACCGACGGCACCGCGGTGCTCGGACTCGGCGACATCGGTCCGGTCGCGGCCCTGCCGGTGATGGAGGGCAAGGCGGCGCTGTTCAAGGCCTTCGCCGGGGTGGATGCCTGGCCGGTCTGCCTCGACACCACCGACAGCGACGAGATCGTTCGCATCGTCGAGGCGCTCGCCCCGGTCTACGGCGGCATCAACCTCGAGGACATCGCCGCCCCCCGCTGCTTCGAGATCGAGGCGCGGCTGCAGGAGTCGCTGGACATCCCGGTGTTCCACGACGATCAGCACGGCACCGCGATCGTGGTGCTGGCGGCGCTTCGCAACGCGTTGAAGGTCGTCGGCCGTTCGCTGGACGAGGTGACCGTGGCGCTGTCGGGAGCGGGGGCCGCGGGCGTGGCCATCGCCCGGCTGCTGGTGGCCGAGGGCGTGGGCGACCTCATCGCCTGCGACCGTGGGGGGATCCTCGGTCCCGGGCGCGAGGGCCTGCAGGGCGCCAAGGCGTGGTTGGCCGACCAGGCCAACCGCCAGGGACGTTCGGGCAGCCTGCGCGACGCGCTGACCGGCGCGCACGTGTTCATCGGGGTGTCGGGTCCGGGACTCCTCGAGGTCGACGACCTGCGGCAGATGGCCGACGACGCGATCGTGTTCGCCCTGGCCAACCCCGACCCCGAGGTGGATCCGGTCGCCGCCCGGGAGATCGCGGCGGTGGTGGCCACCGGGCGCAGCGACCAGCCCAACCAGATCAACAACGTCCTGGCCTTCCCCGGGGTCTTCCGCGGCGCGCTCGATGCGCGGGCGAGCACCATCACCGAGCCGATGAAGGCGGCCGCGGCCCGGGCACTGGCGGACGTCATCGCGCCCGACGAGCTGCGACCCACCTACATCATCCCCGGGCCCTTCGACGAACGGGTGGCCACGGCGGTGGCCCAGGCGGTGCGCGACGCGGCCCCGTCCTGAGCTACGGCCTGCGGCCAGGTCCTGGCGGTCTGATCCGGGGGGTCAGATTCGGGCGGTCAGATCCGGGGGGTCAGATCCGGGGGGTCAGATCCGGGCCCCGCGCCGCCGCAGACTGTCGCGCAGGTCGCGCAGGAACGGCTCCCACTGCTCGTGCAGCATCCGCCAGGTCAGGCGCAGGATCAGCCACTCGTCGAGTGCGGCGATCGCGTTGGCGCGGGAGGCGTCGCGCTGCAGGGCCGCCGCACTGGCGTGGTAGGCGTACCCGAGGCACTCGACGCCCACGCGCCACCGGCGGTACGGGATGTCGATGCGCCGCGTTCCCGTGCGGGTGGCGACCTCGGCCTGGTCGGGATCCGGGCGCAGGCCGGCATCGGTGAGCTGATCCCTGGCGTCGAACTCGAACCCGGACTCGGAGCCGTCGCCACCGAGGTCGTGGGCGAGCTGGTCCAGACGCTCACGGCCCGTGAACCGCGCCCGGGCGGCCACCTCCTCGCGCAGCCGGTCGGGCGTGAGCAGCCGCCGTTGCACGGCGTCGAGGCCGATGGCGCGCAGCCGCGGCAGCTCGAGTTGCCCGGCGTGGTCGGCCAAGCTCCGGGCCACGTCGGTGACCCGCACGCCTCCGACCTCCGTGACCACGCCCGGTGGGAGGTGTCGGGTCCAGCGGGTTCGTACGCCGGGGTGGGTCAGCCCGCGGTCGGAGCGGGGCAGCAGCAGCTCGACCCGGGACGGCGCCGGGCGGATCAGGTCGTGCAGCGCCAGCGCGCTGCCCCCGGCCACCACCGCCCGGCCCCGGCTCCAGAGCCCCGCCGCCAGGGTCCTGCGATGGGCATCCAGTCGCAGCCCGGGGAGCAGGAACACCCCCGGGAACGGTTCGTCCCAGCCTTCCTGGCGCGCGCGGGTGGTGAGCATCGCGCGGCTGAGCCCGGCTTCGACCGCGCAGCCGGGCGTGACCAGGCCTCCCTGGCGCATGCCGATCTCGGCCAGCCGCTTCCATCCCATGCGCGCCATCCTGCCTCGCGGGGAGCGGTGGGGTGCCGGGTAGGGCGTGAGGCTGTGGATAGCGGCCGGGGGGGTGGGGTTGCTCGGGGGGTTGCTCGGGGAGTTGCTCGGGGGTGACGGGCGGCGGAGAGCGGCCGCGGTGGCGGGCCCGAACGGGTTGTGTCCTGCAGTTCGAGGCTTGGGGGCCTCAAACTGCAGGACACAACGGGGCTGGGGGGCGGGGATGGGCGTTTGGCGCGCGATTACGGGTTGGCGTGCGCGATAAGTGCACGTATTCGGGGAGAATCTGCGCGTTGGGCGCGCGATTGCGGATGGGGGTGGGTGTGGCGGGTCCTGAACGGGTTGTGTCCTGCGGTTCGAGGTTTCGGGGCCTCGAACCGCAGGACACAACGGTGCGGTGGCGCGGCGGCGGGTGCCTACCGCGCGGGGGCGGGTGCCTACCGCGCGGTGAGCGGGACGTAGTCGCGTTCGTCGGCGCCGGTGTACAGCTGGCGTGGCCGCGAGATGGCCTGCTCCTCGTCGAGCACGTGCTCCTGCCAGTGGGCCAGCCAGCCGGGGATGCGTCCCATCGCGAACAGCACCGGGAACATCGACACCGGGAAGCCCATCGCCTGGTAGATGATCCCCGAGTAGAAGTCCACGTTGGGGTAGAGCTTGCGCGAGACGAAGTACTCGTCCTCGAGCGCGATCTTCTCGAGTTCGACGGCGATGTCGATCAGGGGGTTCTTGCCGGTGACCTCGAACACCTCGTGGGCGAGCTCGCGCACGATCTTGGCACGCGGGTCGTAGTTCTTGTAGACGCGGTGCCCGAAGCCCATCAGCCGGTACTCGCCGGCCTTGGCCGCCGCGACCGCGTCCGCCACCCGGTCGACCGAACCGATGTCCTGCAGCATGTTGAGCACGGCTTCGTTCGCGCCGCCGTGCTTGGGGCCGTACAGCGCCGCGCAGGCGCCCGCACTGGCCGAGTAGGGGTCGGCGTCCGAGGAACCGACCACCCGCATCGTGGTGGTGGAGCAGTTCTGTTCGTGGTCGGCGTGCAGGATGAGCAGCACGTCCATGGCCCGCTCGAGCACCGGGTCGGGCTCGTACTTGAGCTCGGTGGTCTTCCACATCATGTTGAGGAAGTTTCCGGCGAAGGTCAGGTCGTTGTCGGGGTAGGCGTAGCGCATCCCGATCGAGTGCCGGTAGGCGAACGCCGCCAGCGTCGGGAACTTGGCGATCAGGCGCACGATCTGCATGTGCCGGGTCTCGGCGCCGGTGCCCTTGGCCTCCGGGTAGAAGGTCGACAACGCTCCCACGGTCGACACCAGCATGCCCATGGGGTGCGCGTCGTGGTGGAACCC
>SKJO01000285.1 GCA_007121975.1 Nitriliruptoraceae bacterium
CCACCGGCGGTGTGGCTGCAGTGCGCCGCCGCGGCCGTGCAGGCCCGCCGACCGGGCGGCACTGCTGCGCTCGTCCCGCCACCGGCGCCGTCCGATCTTCCAACGCCCACGGGACCGCGGCCGGCCACGCCGCCCCTGCCGCCTACCCAGCGTGCGCCGGCGAGCCCGTCCGCGGCACCCGGCCCGACAAGCTCGGTCGGCCCACCGCCGTCGTCGGGTTCATCCCCCCCGCCGGGGACGTCGGATGCGGGTGGATCGGGGTTCGTCGCCCCGGGGTGAGGTCGTGCTTGCGGCGTTGCTGGGCCGTGCGGTCTGGACCGCAGCCGCGCCGCTGGGACGGTGCCGGCACGTGAGAAGCTCGGGGTGCGCGGCTGGAGGGTCCTCGACGAGCAGCGCGACGATCGTGAACACCTGGTGCGCCGCGCGCCACCGTTCGCGGTTCGCGGCGCTCGGACGGGCGCCAGGCTTGCCGGTCGCGTCATCCCAGCTCAGCGGCGAGGTCAAGCGCGAACCGCGCCGTACCCACCGCGGCGTTCCGGTGCATCCGGGGCTAGGCTCGATCGACCCTGTGCCCGACGAGTGCCGGACCACGATGAGCTACCAGGTCACGCTGGAGGTCTTCGAAGGCCCCTTCGACCTGCTGCTGGGCCTGATCGCCCAGCGCAAGCTCGACGTCGCCGAGGTGGACCTCGCCGAGATCACGGCCGACTTCCTTGCTCACCTCGAGGGCCAGCTCGACGAGCTCGATCTCGAGACCGCGACCCGTTTCCTGGTGGTGGCGGCCACCCTGATCGAGCTGAAGGCCGCGCGGTTGCTGCCGGCCGAGGAGCGCGAGGAACTCGAAGATCTGCTCGGCGAGGCCCGCGACGTGCTCTACGCCCGGCTGCTGGAGTACCGGGCGTTCCGCGACGTGGCCCGGATGCTCGATCACCGGCTGGCGCAGCACGCCTGGCAGCTGCCCCGCGAGCAGCCCCTGGAGCCGTGGCTGCAACGGCTCACCCCCCAAGCGCCGCTGCCGGTCGACGCTGCCGGACTCGCCCGCCTCGCGGCCGCGGTCCTCCACCCGCTGCCCGAGGCACCGGTCGACCTCGGGCACATCCGCCGCAGCTACCTGACGATCCGGGAGGCCGCCGCGATCGTGCTCGACCTGCTGCCGGCGGGAGGCGGGGAGCGCAGCTTCCGCGAGCTGAGCGGCCAGCGGGTGCGCAGTGAGCGGGTCGTGCTGTTCCTCGCCCTGCTCGAGCTGTTCAAGCTCGGTCATGTCGCCCTCGAGCAGGTCGACCATCACCAGCCGCTGCGCGTGGCTCGCCGCGATGGTGGTCTGGACCTCACGGTGCTCGATGATGAAGCGTACGACGACGAGTCCGAGACGGGGGGAGAGCAGCCGACATGAGCACCCACGCGAGCCGCACCCCTGACGCCGCCGCCACCGGCGCGACCCCCGGTTCCGATCCCGAGGCCCCGAACGCCCCTGATCCGAGACGGGCCCTGCGCGCCGGGCTCGAGGCCCTGCTGTTCCTGACCGAGGAGCCGATCGGGGTTGCCGTGCTCGCCGAGGTGCTCGAACAGCCCGAGGAGACCGTGCTGGCCGAGGTGGAGGCCCTGGCCGCCGACTACGCCGCCGCGGCGCGTGGCATCGAGATCCGCCACTCGGCGGGAGGCTGGCGGATGTACTCCGCGGCGCTGGCCCGGCCCGTCCTCGAGCGGTGGGCGCTGGCGGGCCGGACCGGGCGCCTGACCCAGGCGGCGCTCGAGACGCTGGCGATCATCACCTACAAGCAGCCGATCAGCCGGCAGGCGATCGGTGACATCCGCGGGGTCAACCCCGACGGTGCGGTGCGCTCCCTGGTCGCCCGAGGCCTGGTCGCCGAGGTGGCCCGTGATCCCGGCCCCGGTCAGGCGGTGCTCTACGGCACCACCAGGCTGCTGCTCGAGCGGCTCGGGATCGACGACCTCGAGGAGCTGCCCGAGCTCACCGATTTCCTCCCCGAGCCGCCTGCCCCCGACGAGCCCGAACTGCACGCGCTGCGTGAGATCCGACGCCGACTCTCCGCCGCCGGAGCCGCCAGCGCCCCCGAGTCCGACGACGACCTCCTGCCCCCGCCGGCCGCACCGACCCGCGGTGACGACGGGTCGGACATGGAGCAGCTGACCGACCGCCTCGATCAGGCGGCCCGAAACGCCGTCGAGCGTCTACGCGCCGCGGTCGCGGCCGGACCCGGCGACCCCCGAACCGGCGAGGAGCCCGACGATGGCTGAGCAACGACTGCAGAAGGTGCTGGCGGCGGCCGGAGTGGCCTCGCGCCGGGCCTGTGAGCAGCTGATCATCGAGGGCCGGGTCACGGTCAACGGCGAGGTCGCACATCTCGGCCAGAAGGTCCACGCCGAGCAGGACCGTGTCGAGGTCGACGGAGAACGCATCAACGTGGACCCCGACCGCGTGTACGTCCTGCTCAACAAGCCGCCGGGCGTGCTCACGACCGCCGACGATCCGGGGGGCCGGCCGACCGTGCTCGACCTGATCAACCTGCCCCAGCGCCTGTTCCCGGTCGGTCGGCTCGACCAGGACACCGAAGGCCTGCTGCTGCTCACCAACGACGGAGAGCTCGCCCACCGCCTGCTGCACCCCTCGTTCGAGGTGGAGCGCACCTACCTGGCGCTGGTTCCCGGCCCGGTGCGCAAGCGCTCGCTGCAGGCGCTGCGCGATGGGGTGCAGCTCGAGGACGGCCTGGCCCGGGCGCGACGGATCCGGGTGGTGGAGGAGGCGCGTGGCAAGGCCCTGGTCGAGATCGTGATGACCGAGGGTCGAAAGCGCGAGGTGCGGCGCATGTTCGGGGCGCTCGGACTCCAGGTCGAGCGCCTCGCGCGGGTCGCCTTCGGCGGCATCGAACTCGGTGAGCTGCGTCAGGGCAAGTGGCGCCTGCTGACCCCCGTCGAGATCAGCGCGCTGCACGCGAGCGCCGGGTCCCAGAGCCGCCCCCCGGCCAGCAGGCCCGATCCCCGCCGGGTCAGCCGTGACGAGCGCGACGCCCGCCGACAGGTGAGGAGTGTCCAAGATGAGCGCTGAACCCCGGGTCCGGGCGCTGCGGGCGGCGACGACCCTGGACGTCGACGAGCGCGCCCATCTGCTCGAGCGCACCCAGGAGTGCATCGAACAGCTGCTCGCGCGCAACGAGCTCGACGAGGACGATCTGATCTCGATCGTGTTCACCGCCACCGACGATGTGCACAGTGCGTTCCCTGCCGAGGCGGCTCGCGAGGCCGGCATCACCCACGTGCCGCTGCTGTGCGCCCGGGAGCTCGGCATCGACGGGGGCATCGAGCGCTGCATCCGGTTGCTGGTGCACGCCTACACGAGGCGAAGCCCGCGCGAACTGCGCCATGTCTACCTGCACGCGGCGCGTCAACTGCGCACCGATCTGCCCGAATGACCGCCAGCGACCTGCGTCGTGTCGCGGTCGTGGGGGGCGGCCTGGTCGGGGGATCGTTCGCGGCGGCGGTCCGGGCGCGCGGAGCAGCAGAGGTCACCATCACGGACGTCGACGCGTCCGTGCGGGAGCGGCTGGCCGAGCTCGCTCTGGCCGACCGCGTCGCTGCCAGCGTGGCTGACGCGGTGGGGGATGCCGACCTGGTCGTGGTGGCCACACCTGCGCCGGTGGTCCCCGAGGTCATCGAGCAGGTGGTGCAACATGCTCCCCGCGACGCGATCCTCACCGATGTCGCAAGCCTCAAGTATGACTTGATACTAAATGTCGAGTCGAGGTTGAGGTTGAGGTCGGCGGGGCCGCACCGCTTCGTGGGTGGCCATCCGATGGCCGGAAGCGAGCGCAGTGGACCGGACGCCGCCGACCCGGAGCTGTTCGCGGCGGCGACCTGGATCCTGACGCCGAGCGCCGCCACCGACGATGAGGTCCTGGGGCGTTTGGCGGCCTTCCTGCGCTCGCTGGGCGCTCGCGTGCTGGCGCTGCCAGCGGAGCGCCACGACGAACTGGTCGCGCTGGTCAGCCACCTGCCGCAGGTGGTCGCCTCGGTGCTGGCGGACGTCGCCGGCGACGCGGTGGACACGGTCGGCGAGGCGGTGCTGGCGGTGGCGGGAGGAGGCTTCCGCGACACGACCCGCATCGCGGCCTCCGATCCGGCGCTGTGGCTGGGCATCCTCACCGGCAACCGTGAGGCGGTGCTCGAGGCGCTGGATGCGTTCACGACCCGGCTCGCCGTGGTGCGCGCGGCGCTCGACGAGGGTCAGGACGCCGAGTTGCGGGCCGCGCTGTCGCGGGCGAGTGCCGCGCGGCGGCGACTGGTCGACAAGGGCGCGCCCGGGCCCGCGGTGGACCTGGTGGTCGGACTGGCCGATCGTCCGGGGTCGCTGGCGGTGGCCACCACCGCGCTCGGTGAGGCGGGGATCAACGTGGAGGACGTGGCCATGCGCCACGCCACCGAGGGCCGGCGTGGGGTCCTGCTGGTCCGCATCGCCGCCCGCGACGCCGACCGCGGCTGCCGGGCCCTGCAGCAGCGGGGGCTGTCCGTGCACCTCGAGGAGGTGGACCCGGGAACGGCCGCGCCCGGGTGACCCCGCCGCGAGCGGTCCCGTCCCGGGCGTGCGGAATGGCGAGCGCCGGCCATCAGTGGCAGGCTTCGCGCGGGGCGGCGCCGCGACCACCGCCCGCCTCCGACTGCCGAGCGAGCCTGCCGTGTCGACACCCACCGCCGATCCTTCCCTCCCCGTGCGCCGGGTCCGTGTCCATCCCACCGGTTTGTCCGGGCAGGTCCGGGTGCCGGGAGACAAGTCGCTGAGCCACCGCGCCCTGCTGCTCGGCGCGCTCGTGGGCGAGACCGTGCCGGTCGCCGGCCTCGCGCCCAGCGGCGATGTCGCCGCCACCGCGGAGGCGCTGCGCGGCCTGGGGGCCCGCGTGGACCTCCACCCCGATGCTGAGGGTCAACTACAGGGTGAGGTGCGCGGTCCACTGAGGGAGGCCTCGGACGTGCTCGACTGCGGCAACTCCGGGACGTCGCTGCGGCTGCTGTGCGGGGTGGTGGCCGGGATCGAGGGTCTGCACGTGCTCAGCGGGGACGCCTCGCTGCGGCGCCGGCCGGTGCAGCGGGTTGCCGTGCCGTTGCGCGAGATGGGGGCCCGGGTGGATGCGCGGGGGGGCGGGAGCCTGCCGCCCGTGGTGGTGCACGGGGGTGAGCTACGCGGGATCGTCTACCGCAGCCCGGTGGCCAGCGCGCAGGTCAAGTCCTGCGTCCTGCTGGCCGGACTGCGGGCGCAGGGTCCCACCACCGTCATCTCGCCGCTGCCGTCGCGTGACCACACCGAGCGGCTGCTGGCTCACCTCGGACACCCGGTACGCGCCGGGGTCGGCGAGGACGGGCACGAGGTGGTCACGATCGAACCCGGGACGCTCCGTCCGGCGCCGATCGCGGTCGCGGGCGACCCGTCCTCCGCGGCGTTCTGGCTGGTGGCGGCGGCGGCCGGGGCGGGAGAGGTGGAGGTCCGGGGGGTGTGCGCCAACCCGACCCGGCTGGGGGTGGTGCAGGCGCTGCGCCAGCTCGGCGCGGAGGTGGGCAGCACGCTCACCGGCCAGCAGGCGGGCGAGCCGGTGGCCACGTTGAGCGCCGCCCCCGCGAGCCTGGCGGGCGCGGTGCTCGGCGGTCGGCTGGTGGTGGACGCCATCGACGAGCTTCCCGTGCTCGCCGTCGCGGGGGCGATGAGTCGGCACGGACTGGAGGTGGGGGACGCGGCCGAACTGCGCGTCAAGGAGTCCGACCGCATCGCGGTGCTCGCCTCGGCGCTCGGCGCGGTGGGCATCCACGTCGAGCAGCGCGCGGACGGCTACCGTGTCGCGGGTCAGCAGCGCCCGCGGGGCGGCACGGTCGACGCGCACGGTGACCACCGCATCGCGATGACCGCGGCGATCGCCGGAGTGCTGGGCACGGCGGCGGTGGAGATCACCGGGTTCGAGGCGGTTGCGACCTCCTACCCCGCCTTCCTCGCCGACCTTCAGCGGCTCGGGGGTCGGGTGGAGGTGCTCGACGCCGGCTGATCCGCACCCGCCCGCCCACCCGCCCGATCCCGACCCAGGAGACCCGCATGCCTGCCGACCCGAGCGTGAACGATCCGGGGACCGGGGGACCGGTCGTGGCCATCGACGGCCCGGCGGGTGCGGGCAAGTCGACGGTGTCCCGGGCCGTCGCCGAGGCACTGGGGGTCACGCACCTCGACACCGGGGCGATGTACCGCGCAGCGACCCTGGCCTGCCTGCGGGCCGGCGTCGACCCCGATGATCCGGTGGGCTGCGCGCGGGTGGTCGGTACGGCTGACATCGGCTGGCACGACGAGCGCGCCTGGCTCGACGGCGAGGACGTCGAGGCCGAGATCCGCGGTGAGCAGGTGACCGCGGCGGTGTCGGCGGTGTCGGCCCATGCCGAGGTGCGCGACGCGCTCGTGCCGAGCCAGCGCGCAGCGGTCGCCGCCGGGGGAGTGGTCGAGGGCCGAGACATCGGCACGGTGGTGCTGCCGGAGGCCGACCTCAAGGTCTTTCTCACCGCCACGCCCGAGGAGCGTGCCCGCCGCCGTGCCGAGCAACTCGGCGACCGCGAGCAGGACCTCGGGGTGCTGGCCGAGGCCATCCGGGCCCGCGACGCGGCCGACAGC
>SKJO01000506.1 GCA_007121975.1 Nitriliruptoraceae bacterium
CACGTGGAACCGCGCGTCGGCGATCGATCCGCCGTCGTCGAGGTGCAGGGTGATCTTCGCGTGACCCTCGATACGGGTCACCGGGTCGATGACGTGGATGTCGTGCACGCGGGGCCTCCAGGCGGGGCGGGCGGGTCTCGGGCTTCTAGCCGAAGCGCAGATCGTCGGGGGTGCGCCAGTCCATGTCCGGGATGCCCTCACCGGCCTCGAGGGACTCGACGAGCCGGAACAGGGCGTTGCGGATCCGTTCGCCCGAGGGCGGGCAGCCCGGCAGGTAGACGTCCACCGGGATCAGCTCATGCAGCGGTTCGGCCTGGGGCAGCAACGCGGGCACGATCTCGGTGGGCATCGCGCCGTTGATGTCGGGGTGATCGACGTAGACACGGCGCACCATCGGGTCGGGGTCGCCCATGGCGTTGCGCAGCGAGGTGACGTTGCCGGTGACCGCGCAGTCGCCGAAGGAGACCACCACCCGGGTGTTGGCCCGTACGGCCCGGGCGATCTCGACGTTGTCCTCGTTGGTGACCGCGCCCTCCACCAACGTGATGTCGACGTCCGGGGGGAACACCTTGACGTCGGTGAGCGGGCCGAAGACCACGTCCACGTGCTCGGCGAGGTCGAACAGCAGCTCGTCGAGGTCGAGGAAGGACATGTGGCAGCCGGAGCAGCCGCCGAGCCATGCGGTCGCGAACCGCAGCTTGCGCGGCTGACCGTTGCCGTTGCCGTTGGGTGTGCTCACACCTGCTCCTTCCGCCCGACCCACTCACCCTCGCGCCGTGCGCGGGACAGGAACGAGATCACCTCGGGGTCGTGCACCATCTCGCCGGTGGACCGGCCCTTGAACGACAGCGCCCCGGTCGGGCACACCAGCACGCACTTGCCACACCAGGTGCACGACTCCGACTCCCCCCAGGGGATGTCCAGACCCGCCACGATGCGCGACTCGCTGCCGCGGTTGGCGATGTCCCAGACGTGGGCGCCTTCGAACTCGTCGCAGACGCGCACGCAGCGGGTGCACAGCACACAGCGGTCGCGGTCGAGCAGGTACTTGGGGTGGGAGGCGTCGACGGTGTTGCGGGGATACTCGTAGTCGTAGTGGATGTGGTCGACGTTGTGCTCGGTGGCCAGATCCTGCAGCTCACAGTGGCCGGTGGAGACGCAGAAGGCGCAGATGTGGTTGCCCTCCGCGAACAGCAGCTCGACGATGCGGCGGCGGTGTTCGCGGATCTCGTGGGTGGAGGTGGTCACCTCCAGGTCACCGGTCACCTCGGTGGCGCAGGCCGGCTTGAGCCGGTGGTCGCCCTCGGTCTGCACCACGCACAGCCGGCAGCCGCCGTACACCGACAGGCCGTCGAGCTGGCACAGGGTGGGGATGCGCACCCCGACCCGCCGGGCCAGGTCCAGGATCGTCTCGCCCTCGTAGGCGAGGTGCTCCTCGCCGTCGATGGTGACGGGCACGCTCGGGCGTGCGGGTCGGCGGCTCATCGCGCACCTCCTGGGCTCGCGGCGGCCAGGGCCTCAGGACCCTGGAACACCTCGTCCTCCACCAGCAGCTCGACGTACTCGTCACGGAAGTGCTCGAGGGTGGAGAACACGGGGTTGGGGGCGGACTGTCCCAGCCCGCACAGGCTGGTCTCGCGCACCGTTCGGCACAGCGACTCGAGGTGCTGCAGGTCGCGCTGACGCCCGACCCCCCGGCAGATGCGGTCGAGGAAGGCGTGCATCTTGACGGTGCCGACCCGGCACGGGGCGCACTTGCCGCAGCTCTCGTCGCGGCAGAACTCCATGTAGAAGCGGGCCACCTCGGGCATCCGCACGGTCTCGTCCATCACCACCAGCCCACCGGAGCCCATCATCGAGCCGAGCTCGCGCAGGTGCTCGTAGTCGACCGGGGTGTCCAGGAAGCGCTCGGGGATGCAGCCGCCGGAGGGCCCACCGGTCTGCGCGGCCTTGAACGCCAGACCCTTGGGGATGCCTCCGCCCATCTCGAACACGATGTCGCGCAGCGGGATGCCCATCGGCACCTCGATCAGGCCGGTGTTGGTCAGCGACCCGGCCAGCGCGAACACCTTGGTGCCGGGGCTGGCCTCGGTGCCGACCGCGGCGAAGGCCGCCGCGCCCTGGTCGATGATGGCGGGCACGTTGGCCAGCGTCTCGACGTTGTTGATCATCGTGGGCTGACCCCACAGCCCACGTTCGGTCGGATACGGCGGACGCAGCTCGGGGTTGCCGCGCCGGCCTTCGATCGAGGCCATCAGCGCGGTCTCCTCCCCGCAGACGAAGGCTCCGGCCCCGACCCGCACCTCGACGTCGAAGCTGAACTTCGATCCGAGCACGTTGCGACCGAGCAGCTTGGCGCGCTTGGCCGCGCGGATCGCGCGTTCGAGGCGCTCGATGGCCAGCGGGTACTCGGCGCGCACGTAGAGGTAACCGAGGCTGGCCCCGGTCGCGTAGGCCGCCAGCGCCAGGCCCTCGAGCACCCGGTGGGGGTCGGAGTCCATGATGGTGCGGTCCATGAACGCACCCGGGTCGCCCTCGTCGCCGTTGGCGACCACGTACTTCTCGTCCCCCGGGGCGTCGTGCAGCAGCTTCCACTTGCGGGCGGCCGGGTAGCCGGCCCCGCCACGGCCGCGCAGGCCCGCCGCCGCGATCTCCTCGATGACGTTCTCGGGCGACAGCGTGCTCAGGGCCTTGGACAGCGCGCGGTAGCCGCCGGCGGCGACGTAGTCCTCGAGCCGCTCGGGGTCGATCGTGCCAGCGTAGGCGAGCACGACCCGGTGCTGCTTGACGTAGAAGGGCAGGTCCTCGGGGGTGATGCGCGCCTCGGTGGCGGGCTGCCCGCCGATGAGGTGGTCGCGCACGATGGCACGGGCCGCGTCCTCGTCGACCTGCTCGTAGTGGGTCGTGGTCGGTCCCCGCGACTCGACGCGCACCAGCGGACCGCGGCTGCACAGCCCCGGGCAGCCGGTGGGTACGACCTGCACGTCCTGGCCGCGGTCGGCCTGCTCGAGCTCGGCCTCGAGGGTCGATCGAACGGTCGCGGCGCCGGCCGACAGACACCCGGTGGAACTGCACACCAGCGCCCGGTGGGTGTAGCGGCTGCGGGCCTCGAGTTCGACCGACGCGATGTCGTCGAGGTCGATGATGTTGCGGGCCATCAGGCGTTCTCCCCACTCGTGCCGGCAGCGGCCAACTCGGCGTCCTCGCCGGAGCCCTCGCCGGGATCCTCGTCGACCTCGAGCACGCCGGCGACCGCCGTGAGGGCGGCGTCGGCGCTGAGCTCACCACGCACCTCCCCGTCGAGCACCCCGATCGGCGCCAGACCGCAGGCGCCGAGGCAGCGGGCCGTCTTGAGGCTGAAGCGCCCGTCGTCGGTGGTCCCGCCGGCGGCGATCGCGTGCTCGCGCTGCAGCGCGTCGACGATTGCGTCGGCGCCCTTGACGAAGCACGCCGTGCCGGTGCACACCGTGAAGGTGTGGTCACCGGGCTCCTCGAGGTTGAACAGGTGGTAGAAGGTCGCCACCCCGAACACCCGGCTCAGCGGCAGGCGCAGTGCGCGCGCCACGTACAGCATGACGTCCTCGGACAGGTACCCGAAGATCTCCTGGGCCGCGTGCAGGATCTCGATGAGCTGGTCGGCCTCGAACCAGGAGCGCTTGAGCACCTTGTCGAGCAACGCGAACCGCTCGTCGCCGGACGGATGGGAGGCCACCCGATCGTCGGCACGCTGGACGGGTCTGTTGGTCTGGGCCACGACGGGCCACCTCCGGGGACGGCTGCTTGAGCGATGCTGCTTGCTGCCCGCCACCGGGGACAGGGGCAGAGGTCACACACCCGAGGGCCGGAGCGAAGGGGGTCCGGTGGGCCGGTGGCCGCCTCAGCGGCGGACCCGGGCGGCGAAGCGGCCGTCGTGGTGGGACACCTCGACGTCGAGGTCGAAGGCCCGGGACACCGGCGCGTCGGCGAGCACCTGACCGACCGTGCCCGCCGCCACCGGACGCCCGGCGCGCAGCAGCAGGGCGGCGACCACACCGGTGGGCACCTCCTCGAGGTGGTGGGTGACGAGCACGACCGTGGGCGCGTCGGGGTCGGCGAGCAGCGCGTCGAGGTCGGCGAGCAGGGACTCGCGCCCGCCGAGGTCGAGCCCGGCGAAGGGCTCGTCGAGCAGCAGCAGCTCGGGGTCGATCGCGAGCGCCCGGGCGATGCGCACCCGCTGACGCTCGCCCTGGCTGAGCGTGTCGTAACGTCGGACCTCGAGGTGGGCCGCGCCGGTACGCGTCAGCGCGCGGCGCGCGGCGGCCACCACCGTCGGATCATCGAGCGCGTCCGGGCCCGGCCAGGTCACCCCCCGGGCGGCCGCGGCGACCAGCGGCAGCACCGGGGCACGCACCCGCAGCAGCGGATCCACCGCGACCGACACGAACCCGATGCGGGGGCGCAGCGTGCGCAGGTCACCACGACCGAAGGTGGTGCCGAGCACCCGCGCGGTGCCTCGGGTGGGGTAGCGCTGGGTGGCGAGCACCGCCAGCAGGGTGGTCTTGCCCGACCCGTTGGGTCCGAGCACCACCAGGTGGCCCCGCTCGGCGAGGTCGAGGTCGACCTCGGCGAGGATCTGCGCGCCGTCGATGGTGACCCCGACCCCGCGCAGGCGGGCCAGGGCCGCGGCACTCGGCGCGCTCACGGCAGCGGGTCGCGCAGTACCGGACAGCTCATGCAGCGCGGACCGCCGCGTCCGCGCGGCAGCTCGTAGGAGGGCATCGTGTGCACGGTGATGCCGGCCCGGTCCAGGATCTCGTTGGTGGCCACGTTGCGGGCGTAGGCCACGACCTCGCCCGGACCGATCGCCAGGGTGTTGTTGGCGTCGTTCCACTGCTCACGCTCGGCCCGGATCGAGCCCAGGGCCGGCTCGATCGCCCGGGCGTGGTCGAGCCCCGCCGCCCAGGCCAGACCCTGCATCAGACCGGCCGCCTGGGTGACGTGCACCCCCTCGCCCGCCGGGGTGACCTCGAAGCAGCGCAGCGCCGCGGTCATCTTCGGGTAGGTGATGAACGCGTCCACGTCGACCTGGGTCAGGATGGTGTCGAGGTGCATCGCGGCGCGGACCTTGGGCAGATCCACGGCCAGCAACCGGTCCACGACCCCGGCGGTGAACAGCCGGGTGGCCAGCTGCTCCACCCCCGACACGGTGGTCCGCTCGGAGATGCCCACCGCCACCCCGCGCTCGCCGACCACCAGCAGGTCCCCGCCCTCGAAGGTCGCCGGGTAGCCGTCCGAGGCCCGGTCCCCGAACCAGATCGGGGCGTCGCGGAACCGCGGGTGCTGGTGGTAGACGGTGCCGAGCAGATCGGTCTCGCGCCGACGCACCATCCGGTTCATCGGCGAGAGCACCAGGCCCTCCCCGACCCACGCCGAGGCGTCGCGCATGAACACCAGGTTGGGCAGCGGCGCGAGCACCAGGTCGGTGCGTGCGGAGGCGGCGACCACCAGGCCGTCGAGCGGCGCCACCTCCTCGAGGGTGACCCCGGCGATGAGCTGGTCGGCGAGCTCGCGCGGTGGCAGGTCGAGCAGCAACGCGCGGACCCGGTCCACGGCCTGCGGTCCGCAGGTCGAACCGGTCACGTGCAGGTTGACCACCGCCCGAGCCACCGCCCGGTCGGCGACGACCTCGGCGAGCAGCTCCTCGAGGTAGAGCACCTCGACGCCGGCGCCACGCAGCACCTCGGCGAAGGCGTCGTGCTCGGCCTGCGCCTCCTCGACCCACAGCAGCTCGTCGAACAGCAGCTCACCCATGGTGGTCGGGGTGACCCGGCGCAGCTCCTCGCCGGGACGGTGCAGCAGGACCGTGCGCAGACGCCCCACCTCCGAGCGGATCGACGGCGCAGGTGGCAGGCTCACGGGTGGGTCCTTCCGGGGCGGATTCCGGAGGGACGCTACTACGCAGGCTTCGCGGGTGATCGCGGACCGAGGTGGAGAGGACGACACGATGACGCAAGACGCTTCGGTCCGGGTCGCGGTGATGCTTCCGGTCACCGCCGGCGCCGAGGAGGTGGTGCAGCTCGCCCGGCTGGCGGCCGACGCCGGCGTGCCCGAGCTGTGGGTCGCCGAGGACCTCGGTCTGCACGGCGGGATCGCGCTCAGCGCCCACCTGCTGGCGACCATTCCCGAGGTCGCGGTGGGCCTGGCGATCGCGCCCGCGGCCGCCCGACATCCGGCCTTCCTGGCGATGCAGGCCGCGACGCTCGGTGCCCTGCACCCGGGCCGGCTGCGGCTGGGCATCGGACACGGCATGCCGGCGTGGATGCAGCAGCTGGGCCTGTGGTCGCTGGCGCCGGTCGCCCGGCTCGACGCCACCCTCGAAGCGGTCGCCCGCCTGCTCGCCGGCGAGCGCGTCGACCTCGACCGCGGTGAGGTGCTGATCGACGATCTCGCGTTGGCCGGCGCCCCGGTCGACGTCCCGCTGTACGCCGGGGTGCGCGGGCCCCGCTCGCTGGCGGCCTGCGCTCCCCACGTGGCGGGCGTCGTGCTGGCCGGGTGGTCGGGACCGGCCTACACCGGCTGGGCGCGGGAGGTGATCGTCGCTGCGGCCGGGGCACCCCGCCGGGTGGTCAGCTCCGCCCGGGTGGCCTACGACCCCCGCGACCCCGACGGGGCGCTG
>SKJO01000444.1 GCA_007121975.1 Nitriliruptoraceae bacterium
GCCCACAGCATCTGCCGCCGGAACACCCCGAAGGGATCGCCGGCCTCGGCGGCGTCGACCACCGAGGCGGAGAAGCTCATCACCAGCCCGATGAGCACCAGCAGGGCGGTGACCACCGCGACCGTGGTCGCCTCGCCGTTCCAGGGTCCGGCCGGAGGCGGCCGCAGCCGCTGCAGCAGGGCCGAACGGCGGCTCGCAACGGAGTCGGCGGCGGCGCGCAGGCGCGTGACCGGGCTCACAGCAGCGGTCCGATCCGGGCGAGGTACTCGGCGTAGAACAGGCCCAGACCCAGCGCGACCCCGATCCCGGCCACGATCCAGAACCGCACGATGATGGTGGTCTCCTGCCAGCCGAGCAGCTCGAAGTGGTGGTGGATGGGGGCCATGCGAAACAGCCGCCGGCCGGTGCTGCGGAACACCGCGACCTGCGCGATCACCGAGAGGGTCTCGAGCACGAACAGCCCGCCGAGCACGACCAGCAGCACCTGGGTGTTGGTCGCGATCGCCATCGCGGCCAGCAGACCGCCGAGCGCCAGCGACCCGGTGTCGCCCATGAAGATGCGGGCCGGCGGGGCGTTGTGCCACAGGAAGCCCGCGCAGGCCGCCAGCACCGCCGCGGAGATGATCGCCAGATCGAGCGCGTCGCCGGCCGGCAGGTGGTAGTCGCCGGCGTTGCGGAACATCCAGAAGGCGATCAGCGTGTAGGCGCCGAACACCAGCGTCGCCGAGCCGGCTGCCAGCCCGTCGAGCCCGTCGGTGAGGTTGACGGCGTTGGAGGTGCCGGTCAGCAGCAGGAACACCCAGCCCACGAACGCCCAGGTCGACAGCTCGAACTCGATGCCCCCGACCACCGAGATGTTGCGCGGCAGGTCGGCGAACTCCGGGCCGACGGTGGCGAACGCGACCGCGATCGCGGCCTGCCCGAGGAACTTCGTGGTCTTGTTCAGCCCGAGGTTGCGCCGCATGCGCAGCTTGATGAAGTCATCCGCGAAGCCCACCGCCGCCATCGCCACGAAGGTGGCCATGACCAGCAGCCCGGTGGGACTGAACGTGGCCGATCCGACGTGGGACACCGCGTAGGCCACCAGGGCGGCGAGCACGATCGCGGTGCCGCCCATGGTGGGCGTGCCGGCCTTGGCCTGGTGGGTGGCCGGTCCCTCGTCACGGATGGGCTGGCCGAACCCGCGCTGGCGGAAGTAGCGGATCACCAGCGGGGTGCCCCACAGCGCGGCGAACAGGCCGACGGTGCCACCGATCAGGATCGCGATCACGCCCGGCCCTCCGTCCCGCCGGTGTCGGCGGCCTCGGCGACAAGCGCCAGCGCGACACGCTCGAGCCCGGCCACCCGCGAGGCCTTGACCAGCACCCGGTCGCCGGCCCGCAACTCCCCGCGCAGCGCCTGAAGCGCCGAGGTGGCGTCGGCGACCTCGATCACGGACCCCGCGAGCCCGCCACCACGGGCGCCGGCGGCGATGCCGGTCGCCTCGGGGCCGACGACGACGACCAGGTCCAGGCCGAGCTCGGCGCAGGCGCGGCCCACCGCCTCGTGCTCGGCCGGCGCGGTCGGTCCGATCTCGGCCATCACCCCGAGCACGGCGATGCGCCGGCCCGACCCGTCGAGCGCGACCAGGGTGTCGAGCGCGGCCCGCACCGCCAGCGGGTTGGCGTTGTAGGCGTCGTTGAGCACGGTCACCCCGCCGGCGTGGTGCACCTCACCCCGCCACGGACTGACCGGCGCGGCGGCGATCCCGGCCGCGGCGGCGGCGAGGTCCACCCCGAGGTGGCCGGCGACCGCCAGCGCGAACAGCGCGTTGCGCAACTGGTGGCGTCCGGCGATCGCCACCTCGAGGTCGACCTGGCCCCACGGGGTGTGCGCCCGGCCGCGGGGGCGGGCGTGGGCGTCGAGCCGGACCTGCTCGGCCCACACGTCCACGGCTGCGTGCGGATCGTCGAGCCCGACGCGCAGCACCGCTCCCGGAGCGCGCGCCGCCATCGCGGCCACGCGCGGATCATCCCCGTTGAGCACGGCGGTGCCCTGCGCGTCGAGCGCCTCGACGAGCTCGCCCTTGGCCCGGGCGATCGCCTCGATGGTCCCGAAGACCTCGAGGTGGACGCCGGCCACCGCGGTCACGATCGACACCCGGGGGGCCACGCTCGCGGCCAGCGCCGCGATGTCGCCGACGTGGCGGGCGCCGACCTCCGCGACCAGCACCTCGACGTCGGCGGTGAGTCCGAGCAGCGTCAGCGGGACACCGAGCTCGTTGTTGTACGAGCCGCGGGCCGCATGCACCCGGCGGCCCGCACCCACGGCTGCGGCGGTGAGGTCCTTGACGGTGGTCTTGCCCACCGAGCCGGTCACGGCCACCGTCAGCGGGTCGACGCGGCGGCGCACCTCCTCCCCCAGCGCGAGCAGTGCCCGGCGGGTGTCGTCGACGACGATCACGGGCACGTCGATGCCGGGCAGCGCCCGCTCGGCGAGCACCGCCACCGCCCCGGCGCCCACCGCCTGCGCGGCGTGGTCGTGGCCGTCGAAGCGCTCACCGCTCAGCGCGGCGAACAGCGGCGCGGCCTCCGGCACGTCGCGCGAGTCGGTCGTCACCGCCTCGATGCGGGGTGCGGTCGCCGGCGCCGACGCCGACGCCTGCCCGGCCAGGGTCAGCCGGCCGGCCACCGCGTCGAGGACCTCGCCCAGGGTCAGCGGGATCATGGCTGCACCCCCTGCTCCCCCGCCGCGGCGGCGAGCCACTCGGCGGCGACGACCCGGTCGTCGAAGGGCACCACCCGGTCGGCGAGCTCCTGGACGGTCTCGTGGCCCTTGCCCGCGATCACGACCGCGTCCTGCGGCCGGGCCTGCGCGAGCGCCTGGCCGATGGCGGTGCGGCGGTCGAGCTCGACGTGCAGACGGCCGCCGGCGCCGGCATCCAGCGCCGCCCGGGCCCCGGCCACCACCGCGTCGAGGATGGCGCGCGGATCCTCGCTGCGCGGGTTGTCGGAGGTCAGCACGGCCAGGTCCGCGCCCGCAACGGCCGCCGCACCCATCGGCCCGCGCTTGTCACGGTCGCGGTCACCGCCGCACCCGAGCACGACGGTGAGCCGGCCCTCGTCCGGCAGCAGCGCGCGCACGCTGGCCAGGGTCTTGGCCACCGCATCGGGGGTGTGCGCGTAGTCGACCAGTACCGGGTAGGGCTGCCCCGCCTCGACCCGTTCGAGCCGGCCCGGCGCACCGGGGCAGGCCGCCACTCCGGCCAGGACCGCGTCGACGGGCAGGCCGGCCTGCACCGCGGCCATGACCGCCAGCGCGGCGTTGTCGAGGTTGAAGCGCCCCGGCAGGCGGGTCACCACCTCGACGTCGAGGTGGTGCCGGGCCGAGCGCAGCCGGGCGCGGCCGCCGTGCACGTCGACGCGCTCGTCGGTGAGCAGGACGTCGGGCGTGAGGTCGGGCGCGAGGTCGGGCGCGCCCTCGGTGCCGGGCTCGCGCCCCACCGTGACCACCGGGATCGTGGCCGTCTCCAGCAGACGTCGCGCCCAGGGCCCGTCGAGCATGACCACGCCCTGCTCGGCCAGCTCCGGGGTGAACAGTCGGGCCTTGGCCGCGTGGTAGGCCTCCATGGTGCCGTGGAAGTCGAGGTGGTCGCGGGAGAGGTTGGTGTAGACCGCCACCGCGAAGCGGGTGCCGTCGACCCGGTGCATCGCCAGGCCGTGTGACGAGACCTCCATCGCGACCAGGTCCACCCCGTGATCGCGCATGCGGGCCAGCAGCCGCTGCAGGTCGGGGCCCTCGGGGGTGGTGCGCACGCCGGGCTGCGGCTCGCCGTCGATCCGGGTCTCGACCGTGCCGATCACCCCGGCGCGGCGGCCGGTGGCCGCGAACGCCGCCTCGAGCAGGTAGGCGGTGGTGGTCTTGCCGTTGGTACCGGTGATGCCCACCACGCCCAGCCCGCGGCTGGGCTGCTCGTGGACCACCGCGGCGGCGGGTCCCGCCGCAGCCCGCACCGAGGGCACCCGTAGCTGCGGAAGGTCGACGTCGAGCCAGCGCTCGACCAGCAGTGCGGCCGCCCCGAGCGCCCGGGCCTGCCCGGCGTGGTCGTGGCCGTCGGCGCGCGCGCCCGGGATCGCGCAGAACAGCGACCCGGGGATGACCGCCCGGCTGTCGTGGGTGGCGTCGAGCAGTGTGACGTCCGCTCCGCGCGGCTCACACGGTGCCAGGGCGCTGGCCACCTGCGACAGGGTGCTGGTCACGGGCTTCCTCGGGCTGGGCGGGTCGGCACGGTCAGGGCCGGGCGGTTCGATCACAGGCGTCGGGCGGATGACGCCGATCGAGGAGCCTAACGCCGCCGCGATCGCATCCCGAGCACCCTGCGTCGGCCATCAGGGCTCGGCCGCCTCGGCCGCACCCTCGTCCGCGGCCACCGAGGTGCCGTCGCCCCCCGCCGGGCTGCCCACGGGCGGGGAGGGCGGGTCGTCGGCGTCGGTTCCCGGGGCCTCGAGCGCGGCGGCGTCGAGCACGGCCTGCTCGGCGTCGCGCAGGGCGTCGTCGAGCGTGTCGGGGATCTCGTCGGGCGGGACCCGGCGGGCGACGAGCGCCGCCTCCATGACCGTGCGGAACACCGGGGCTGCGACCACACCGCCGAAGATCGAGGTGCCGGGCTCGTCGACCATGACCGCCACCACCAGCTGCGGATCGTGGGCGGGGGCGTAGCCGACGAACGCGGCGACGTACTGGTCGGAGTAGCCGCCGTTGACCGGGTCGGGCTTGCGGGCGGTGCCGGTCTTGCCGGCGACCTGGTAGCCGGGGACGGCCGCGCGGGTGCCGGTGGCGTGCTCGCCGCTCACCGCGGCGACCAGCATCCCGCTCACGGCCTGGGCGGTGTCGGCGCTCACCACCCGCCGCGGCCGGGCAGGTTCGGCCGGGGTCAGCCGACCGTCCTCGTCGACGGTGCCGCGGATCAGCCGGGGCGCGACCGCGACGCCGTCGTTGGCGAGCACCCCGTAGCCCTGGGCCAGGTGCAGCAGCGTGACGGCCACGCCCTGCCCGATGGCGATGGTCGGCAGCGAGGTCCCCCACCACTGCTCGGGGGGCATCAGCAGCCCGGCGGACTCGCCGGGGAAGCCGGTGCCGGGCAGGCTGCCGTAGCCGAAGTCGCGCAGCGCCGCATCGAGCCGGTCGGGGCCGAGCTCGCGGGCGAGCTCGATGGTGCCCACGTTGCTCGAGCGCTCCATGATCTGGGAGACGCTGAGGTCCATGGTCGGTCGCGGGTGGGCATCGGTGAAGGTGTGCCCGCCGACGGTGACCCGGTCGGACACCGAACGCACCGCATCGGCGCCGACGACCCCGGCGTCGATCGCGGCGGCGACGGTCAGGGCCTTCTGGGTGGAGCCGGGCTCGAACACGTCGGTCACGACCCGGTTGCGCCACCGCGCCTCGTCGCCGGAGCGACGGTGGTTGGGGTCGAAGCCGGGGGCGCTGGCCATGGCCAGCACCTCCCCGGTGCCCACCTCGAGCACCACGATGCCCGCGCCGGCGGCCTCGTAGGTGTCCACCGCCTCCTGTGCCGCACGCTCGGCGAGGTGCTGGATCTCCCGGTCGAGGGTGAGCACGAGGTCGGTGCCCACCACGGGCGGCTCGAGCTCACGCACCCCCGAGGCGATCTCCAGGCCTCCCGGGGTGCGCTCGACCGCCAACGTGCCGGGCTGGCCGCGCAGCACCTCGTCGTACCGGGATTCGAGGCCCTGCAGCCCGTCGCCGTCGATGCCGGTGAACCCGACCACCTGGCCGGCCAGTCCTCCGGCCGGGTAGACCCGGCGTGGCTCGTCGAGCCGCTGGATGCCCGGCAGGCCGAGCTCGAGCACCTGCTCGCCGAGCTCCCAGTCGATCTGCCGGGCGAGGTACACGAAGTGGGCGTCGCGCTCGAGCAGCGCGGTGAGCTCGGTGACGTCGCGCTCGAGCAGGGGGGCCAGCGCCGCGGCGACCTCGCCGGCCTCGCCGGCGGGGGGCACGGACCGTCCGTCGGGTGTGGTCCCCGGCCGGTAGGCACGCGGGTCAGCGAACAGGGTGGCGCTGGGCACCGAGGTGGCGAGCACCTGGCCGTCGCGGTCGTAGATGCGCCCGCGGGTGGCGGGCAGCTCCAGGGTCCGGGCCCGCTGACGCACCCCCCGGTCGGCGTAGCTCTCCCCCTGCACCAGCTGGATGACGGCCAGCTGCCCGACGACCAGCGCCAGGGCCAGGCCGTAGATCACCAGGGCGATGCGGATGCGCCGGGTGCCCAGGGTCTGGGCGAGGTCACGCTCGACCCGCGGCGTGCTCACTGCGGGAGGACGTCGCAGCCGACCGGTCATGGTGGCGCCTTTCTGCTAGCGCTCCATCGTCAGCAGCGGCTTGAGCGGGTCGGTGGTCGCCGGGGCGACCTCCCCGCCGCGCACGGCTCCGTCGGCCGGGAGGTTGCGGGTCAGCTCCAGGTAGCGGCCCGGCCCGGCGGGCAGCATCCCGAGCTCGAGCGCGGCGGTGCGGATGCGCTCGGGGTCCTCGAGCGCGGCCACCTCGGCGACCAGCCGGGCGTAGCTGCGCTCGGCGGCGACGACCGTGGCCTCGAGCTCACGGGCCTCGACCGCCGC
>SKJO01000401.1 GCA_007121975.1 Nitriliruptoraceae bacterium
CTGCGCACGAACACCAGCGTCTGCACCCCGCCGGCCACGAACCCGGCGAGCAGGTCGGCGGACTCGCCGAGCAGCGAGCGGCGCACCGGCACGCCGTCCGCACGGGGCTGATCGCGCCACGGTGGCTGCCACAGCGCCACCTCGACCGGCCCGCGTGGCGAGCCGTCGGCGGTGATCGCCGCGACCTCGAGGCCGGTCAGTGCGCTGGCGTGCTCGGCCGGGTTGCCCACCGTCGCGCTGGTCAGCACGAAGGTCGGATCCGCGCCGTAGCGTTCGGCCAGCCGCCGCAGCCGGCGCAGCACCAGCGCGACGTGCCCGCCGAACACCCCCCGGGCGACGTGGGCCTCGTCGATGACGACCACCGCCAGCCGGTGCAGCACGTCCGCCCAGCCCCGGTGGTCGCCGAGCACGGCGTGGTGCAGCAGGTCGGGGTTGGTCAGGATCCAGTTGGCGCTGCGCTGCACGGCCCGCCGCTCGTCGCGGGGGGTGTCGCCGTCGACCACGGCGGCGCGCACGTCCGGCAGCGCCAGGCCCCGCAGCACCCGCAGCTGGTCGTGGGCCAGCGCCTTGGTCGGCGCGAGGTACAGCGCAACCGACCGTGGGTCGGCGGCGAGCTGGTCGAGCACGGGCAGCTGGTAGCACAGGCTCTTGCCCGAGGCGGTGCCGGTGGCGATCACCAGGTGCTCGCCGGCCCTCACCCGCTCCCGGGCCTCGGCCTGGTGCGAGAACAGCGTGTCGATGCCCTGGCCGGTCAGTCGGTCGCGCACCAGCGTGGGCAGGTCGTCGGGCAGCGGCGTGGTCCGGGCCCGGCGGGCCGGCAGCCGCACGTGGTGGATCAGGCCCTCGTCGTCGCGGTCGGCCGCCGGGTCGACCCTGGCGAGCTGTTCGAGCACATCGCGGGGGTCCGTGGCCGGCTCCTTGCCTGCCGCCAACGGTAGCTGCGCTGGCGTGCTGCGCTAGCGTGGACGACGCACGAAAGGTCGGGGACGGTGGAACTGCTCGAGGTCGCCACGCGCGAGGACCGCGGGTGGACCGTGGTGGTCGCCGCGGGGCAGCTCGACGTGGCGACCGCCCCCGGTTTCCGCCAGGTCCTGGTCGAGTCACAGTACGGCGGCGCCAACGATCTGCTGGTGGACCTGTGCGCGGTCGAGTTCCTCGACTCGTTCGGGCTCGGCGTGCTCGTCGGCGCGCTCAAGCGTGCCCGTACCCACGACGCGCGGCTGGTGCTGGTGTGCTGCCGCCCCCGCACCCGCCAGCTGTTCGCGCTCACCGGGCTCGACGCGGTCTTCGAGGTGGTCGACGACCAGGAGTCGGTACTCGCGGCTGCGCAGCCGACCGACTGACGTGGAGCTCGACGAACGGACCCTGGCCAGCGTCGCGGCCTACGACGCGCACGCGACCGCCTACCGCGAGGCGCTGCGGCTGCTGCGTCCGGTGGGCGACGCCCGGCGGTTCGCCGACCGTGCCCGTCGCGGTGATCTGGTCCTCGACGCCGCCTGCGGACCGGCCAACGACCTGCGGTTGCTGCGCGACGTCGGGCTCAAGCCCATCGGGGTCGACCTGTCGCTGGGGGCGCTGCTCGAGGCCCGCATGCTGCTGCCCTTCGACCCGCTGGTGCGGGCCCCGCTGCACGATCTGCCCTTCGCCCCGGGCAGCTTCGCGGGGTTGTGGCTGTCCTCGGCCTTCACCCACCTGCCCCGGCGCGACTGGCCCGCGACCTTCGAGGCGGTGCTCCCGCTGCTGTCGCGAGGCCCGGTCTACCTGTCGTGCTACCGCGGCACGGTGGATCTGGCCCCGGTCGACGATCCGGTGCTCGGCGCGGTGTACGTCTCCGCTGCCCTCGAGGACGAGGTCGAGCGGCTGTTCACCACCAACGGACTCGTCGAGGTGGCGGTCGACCTGCGCCCCGATCCGGTGCTCGACCGCAAGCGGCCGTGGGTGACGGCGCTCGGCACCTGGCGGGGCTGAGGCGGCGTCAGCCGATCGTGGTCGGCGGCGCGCCGGTCGGGCGGTCGTACTCGTGGATGGTGCGCATCAGCGGGCCGGCAGCCACGTGCAGGGGCCGGATCGTGACCGAGGCGCCCGCAGCCTGCAGCCGCTGGCAGGCGTCGTCGTCATCGGCGGCGACCGCGATCTCCCGGTGGTAGCCGTGGTTGCGCAGCGCGCTGATCAGCTGCAGGTTGGTTTCGAGGCCGCGCACCGTGGAGATCACCCACCGGGCCTCCTCGAGCGGCAACTGCTCGGGCAGGTCGGGGTCGTCGGCGTCGCCGTAGACCACCGGGGCATCCCAGTCCCGGGTGAGTGCGGCGCGGGGGTCGAAGTCCACGCCGAGCACCTCGTCCTCGCGGTCGATGAGCTGCTGCATCACCGTGGACCCGAACCGGCCGAGCCCGACCACCACGTACTCGGGCACCGGGCGGTCGTCATCGAGGTCGAGGTTGGCGCTCGGTTGCTTGCGCTCGAAGGGCCGCAGCAGCGGCTCGATGCGCTCGTAGATCGCATCCGAGCCGTAGATCAGGTAGGTCGAGGCGGTGATGGTGATCAGCCCGACGGCGGTGACCAGCCCGATCACGTCGTTGCCGATGTGGCCTTGCGCGACGCCCAGCGCCACCAGGATGAGGGAGAACTCGCTGATCTGGGCCACGGTCAGCCCGGCCTTGAACGACACCTTCTTGCGGTAGCCCATCACCCCCATGATGATCATGACGATGATCGGGTTGCCGATCAGCACGAACAACGAGAACACCACCGCAGAGCCGAGCTGCTCGGTCGCGCTCGACAGCTCGAACTTGGTACCGAGTTCGATGAAGAAGAACACCAGCAGGAAGTCGCGCAGCGTCGAGAGCCGTCCGCTGATCGCTTCGCGGTAGTTGGTGGAGGCCAGCGACATCCCCGCCAGGAACGCCCCCACCTCCTCGCTGAAGCCCAGCGCCAGCGACGCTGCGGCCAGCAGCACCGCCCAGGTCACTCCGGCCAGCACCAGCAGCTCCGAGGAGCGGGCCAGCAGGTGGGTGACGCGTGGGGCGACGTAGCGTCCGATCAGGGC
This sequence comes from Nitriliruptoraceae bacterium, assembly GCA_007121975.1. GTDB lineage: Bacteria > Actinomycetota > Nitriliruptoria > Nitriliruptorales > Nitriliruptoraceae > SKJO01. The sequence goes on from SKJO01000401.1 coordinate 3,047, forward strand.
CACGACGGCCAGCAACAGCACCCCGCGCACGACCACCCCGGCGATCTGCTCGGCCAGCGAGGTGTCGGCCACGTCCCCCGAGGCGGTGATCACGATCATCGCGAGTACCACCACGATGTCCTGCACGATCAGGAAGCCCAGCGCGATGCGCCCGTGCAGGTCGTTGAGTTCGCGCTTGTCGGTCAGCAACTTGACGATGATGATCGTGGAGGAGAAGGTCAGTGCCACCGCGATGTACAGCGCCGGCACGTGGTCGAAGCCCAGCGCCAGCGCGATCGCGTACCCAACGATCGAGGTGAACGCCACCTGCCCCAGCCCGGTCGCCAGCGCCACGGGTCCAAGGTTGCGCACGATGCGTACGTCGAGTTTGAGCCCGACCACGAACAGCAGCAGCGAGATGCCGATCTTGGCCAGCAGCTCGATCTCCGAGGTGGCATCCACCAGCCCGAGCAGCTCGGGGCCCACCGCGATGCCCGCGGCGATCAGTCCGACGATCAACGGCTGGCGCAGCAGCATCGCCAGCAGTCCGGCGGCGACGCACACGGCCAGCACGGTCGCGACCTGCTCGAAGGCCCCCATCCACGCTCCTGATCCGGGTCGTGCAATCTAGCGACTCGAAGCGACGTGCCCACCCCCGGCCAGCGGGGATGGGCACGGTCGCGGTGCCGGGTGCGGGTCAGGCGATGAACACCGGCGCGAACACCAGTGCCACGATCGTCATCACCTTGATGAGGATGTTCATCGCGGGACCGGAGGTGTCCTTGAACGGGTCACCCACCGTGTCGCCGACGACCGCGGCCTTGTGGGCCTCGGAGCCCTTGCCACCGTGGTTGCCGGCCTCGATGTACTTCTTGGCGTTGTCCCAGGCGCCACCCGCGTTGGCCATGAAGATCGCGAGCAGGAACCCGCTGACCAGCGCGCCGGCCAGCAGTCCGCCCAGCGCCTCCGCCGAGACGAACCCGACGGCCAGCGGCACGACGACCGCCAGGGACCCGGGCAGGATCATCTCGCGCAGGGCCGCGGCGGTGGAGATGTCGACGCACTTCGCGTGCTCGGCCTTGACGCCCGCCTTGCCCTCGCGCAGCCCCGGAATCTCCTTGAACTGCCGGCGGACCTCGAGGATCATGTCCTGCGCCGCGCGTCCGACCGACTTCATCGTCAGCGCCGCGAAGGCGAAGGTCAGCATCGCGCCGAGGAACAGTCCGATGATGACGTCGACCTCGGTGACGTCGATCAGCAGCGCCGTCTGGCCCTCGGGCGCGACGGCCGCGGTGAACGAGCGGAACAGGGCCAGCGCGGTCAGCGCTGCCGAGCCGATCGCGAAGCCCTTGGCGACCGCTGCGGTGGTGTTGCCCAGCGAGTCCAGCGAGTCGGTGACCTCACGGACCTCCGGCGGCAGGTGCGACATCTCCGCGATCCCGCCGGCGTTGTCGGAGATCGGCCCGTAGGCGTCGACCGCGACGACGGCGCCGGTGGTCGCCAGCATGCCGATGGCGGCCAGTGCGGCGGCGTACAGCCCGGCGTTGAGCGTGTCACCGGGCATGGCCAGCGTGCCGAACCAGAACGAGCCGCCGATCGCACCGGCGATCAGCACGACCGAGGCGGCGGTGGAGATCATGCCCTCGGCGATGCCGGCGATGATCACGGTCGCCGGGCCCGTCTCCGCCTGCTGCGCGAGCTTCTTCACCGGCTGGTAGTGGTCGGAGGTGTAGTACTCGGAGGCGAACCCGATCAGGTAGCCGGCGGCCAGGCCGAGCACGATCGGCATGCCGAGCCAGAACGGAGCTTCGATCTCCGCGACGTCACCGAACAGCCACATCGCGCCGCCCACGGCGGCGATGGCCGTGATGACCATGGCGACGTTGGTGCCGAAGTGCAGCTGGGCCGAGAGCGACTTGCCCTTGCGGCCGCGGACCAGGAACGCCCCGAGGATCGAGGCGAACATCCCGATGGCGCCGACGAGCAGGGGGTAGAGGAAGGCCGACTCCTGCAGGGAGGTGAACGAGTCGGAGACCACGGTGGTCACCGGGTCGATGCCGCCGAACAGCAGGGCGGCGAGCACCATCGGGGCCACGATCGAACCGGCGTAGGACTCGAACAGGTCGGCGCCCATGCCGGCGACGTCGCCGACGTTGTCCCCGACGTTGTCGGCGATCGTCGCGGGGTTGCGGGGGTCGTCCTCGGGGATGCCGGCCTCGACCTTGCCGACCAGGTCGGCGCCGACATCCGCCGCCTTGGTGTAGATGCCGCCGCCGATACGGGCGAACAGCGCGATCGACGATCCGCCGAGTCCGAAGGTGGCGACCACCTGGAAGGCGTCGTCGACCCGCAGGATCTGGACGAACAGCAGGTAGGCGAGCGAGATACCGAGCAGTCCGAGGCCGGCAACGCTGAAGCCCATCACGGCACCGCCGCGGTAGGCCAGCGGCAGGGCCTTGCCGGCACCCTGTCGGGCGGCTTCGGCGGTGCGCACGTTGGCGGCGGTGGCGATGCGCATGCCGATGAACCCGGCCACCGCGGAGAACAGGGCGCCCATGATGACGCCGATGGACCCCCAGGGACGCAGGTTGGGCAGGACGGCGAAGACGACGACGCTCAGCACGATCACGAAGATGGCGATCGCGCGGTACTCGCGGCGGAGGAACGCCATGGCGCCCTCACGGATCGCGAGCGCGATCTCCTGCATGAGCTCGTTGCCGGGATCGGCGGCGTTGACAACCTTGGCGAAGTAGGCCGCGAGCAGTAGCCCGGCGACCGCGGCGGTCACCGCGAGGTAGGGGATGAGTTCGAACACGGGTGGACTGCCTTCCCTTGGGCTCGGCGAGTGCCCGGACTCCGGGCGTGCTCGTAGGTCTGGTGGGGTCGCGCAGCGGCCGGGAACGCGGTGACGCGCGGCCAGGGCAGGACTGAGCGGCGCGGTGGCCCGACTCGCGACGCTTCGGATGCTAGTCGTCCGTTCGTGCCGGGCCATACCGGACCCCCGGCCGAGTGCGCGCGGGGCGCCCGATGCCCTGGGCCTCGCGCCCGCATGGGTGCCCTGCTGGCCGCTCGGCGTGAGGGACCGAGTTGACATGGGCGCGGCCACGGCCCACCTTTCGCCCTCGCGCCCTGACTCCGCCGCTCGATGCTGGCCTGGTCGGACGTGCCGTCCCGCGACCGGAAAGGGCCACGCGAACGTGGCAGACAACCTCGTCATCGTCGAGTCGCCTGCCAAGGCGAAGACCATCGAGCGCTACCTCGGCTCGGACTACCAGGTGCTGGCCTCCTACGGCCACATCCGGGATCTGCCGCGTTCCAACTTCGCGGTGGAACTCGACGGGTCCGATGGGTGCCACCTCGTCTACGAGGTGCCCTCCGACGCCAAGAAGCACGTCGCTGCGCTGCGCAAGGCCGCCAAGCAGGCCTCCACGGTGTGGCTGGCCCCCGACCTCGACCGTGAGGGCGAGGCGATCGCCTGGCACGTCGCCGAGGTCCTCGACCTCGACCTCGACCAGACCAACCGGGTGACCTTCGACGAGATCACCAAGCCGGCGATCCAGGCCGCCTTCGCGGCGCCCC
>SKJO01000063.1 GCA_007121975.1 Nitriliruptoraceae bacterium
AATCTGGGTACGCCGCATCCGCCGACCGCCCCGCTGCCACCCCGAACCGCACGGCAAACGCCCACCTACGCACGCACCACGCACGCACGGGGGGAGCGGACGAGGCGCAGGCCGGGGGATCGCACCGGACGGGCCGGGGGATCGCACCGGACGGGCCGGGGGATCGCACGGGACGGGCCGGGGATCGCACCGGACGGGCTGGGGAATCGCAAGGATCGGACAGATGCAACGGGCGGGCGGAACGGGCCGAGGAACGGGCAGTCCCGGTCAGGGAGGCCCGGTCAGTCGGCGGGGCGGGCACCGAAGCGGCGCAGCCGCAGCGCGTTGAGCACCACGCTGACACTCGAGAAGGCCATCGCGCCACCCGCGATCATCGGGTTGAGCAGCCCCACGGCCGCCAGCGGGATGGCCGCGACGTTGTAGCCGAACGCCCAGCCCAGGTTCTGCAGGATCGTGCGGTAGGTGCGGCGCGACAGCTCGATCGCCAGCGGTACCCCCGCGAGGTCCCCGCGCAGCAGGGTGAGGTCGCTGGACTCGATCGCCACGTCGGTGCCGGTACCGATCGCGATGCCGAGGTCGGCCTGCACCAGCGCGGGGGCGTCGTTGACGCCGTCACCGACCATCGCCACCACCTCTCCGGCGGCCTGCAGGCGCTCGATCTCACCGCGCTTGTCGCCGGGGAACACCTCGGCCAGCACCCGGTCGATGCCGACCTGGGCGGCGATCGCATCGGCGGTGCGCTGGTTGTCGCCGGTGAGCATGGCCACGTCCAGGCCCATCGCCTGCAGCCGAGCCACCACTTCGGCGGCCTCGTCCTTGAGCTGATCGGCGACCGCCAGGACCCCCCGGGCCGCGCCGTCCCAGCCGACCAGCACGGCCGTGCGACCGGCGGCCTCGAGCTCGGCGGCGGCATCAGCGAGCTGCTCGCCGACCTGCAGGCCCTGCGCTTCGAGCAGGCTGCGGCGCCCGACCCAGACCGTGACCGCTTCGACCTCGGCACGTACGCCGTTGCCGGCCAGCGCCTCGAATCCCTGCACGGAGGGCAGCTGGCCACACCGCTCCCGGGCTTCGGACGCGATCGCCTGGCCGATGGGGTGCTCGCTGTCGGCCTCCACCGCGCCGGCGCGGCGCAGCAGCTCGGTCTCGTCCACGCCCTCGGCGGCCACCACGTCGGTCAGCGCCATCTCGCCGCGGGTGAGCGTGCCGGTCTTGTCGAACACCACGGTGGTGATGTGGCGGGTCTGCTCGAGCGTCTCGATCCGCTTGATGAGCACGCCGAGCTCCGCGCCGCGGCCGGTGCCCACCATGATCGCGATCGGCGTGGCCAGCCCGAGCGCGCACGGGCAGGCGATGATCAGCACCGCCACCCCGGTGGTCAGGCCGGTCAGCGGCTCGCCGGCCAGCAGCCACCAGACCAGGAAGGTCAGCACGGCCAGGACGATCACGACCGGTACGAACACCGCCGAGATCCGGTCGGCGAGCCGCTGCACCGGCGCCTTGCCACGCTGCGCGTCCTGCACGAGCCGGACGATCTGGGCCAGGGCGGTGTCGGCACCGACCGCGGTGGCCTGCACCGTGAGCACCCCGCTGGTGTTGACGGTCGCCCCGGCGACCCGATCACCGACGGTCTTGTCGACCGGCATCGACTCGCCGGTGAGCATCGACTCGTCGACCGAACTCGCGCCGTCGACGACCTCGCCGTCGGTCGGGATCTTCTCACCGGGGCGCACCCGCAGCAGGTCGCCGGCCACGACCTCGCCGATGTCGACCAGCTGCTCGCTGCCGTCGCGCAGCACCCGCGCCTGCTTGGCGCCGAGCTCGAGCAGGGCCCGCAGCGCGTGTCCTGCCCGGCTCTTGGCGCGCGCCTCGAAGTAGCGGCCGAGCGCGAGCAGGGCCACGATCGCCGCCGCCACCTCGAAGTACAGGAAGCCGCCGGTGAACAGTGCCACCACCGAGTACCCGTAGGCCGCCAGGGTGCCGATGCCGATCAGCGTGTCCATGTTGGCGGTGAAGCGGCGGGCGCGGCGGGCCATCTCGGCCAGGAACGGCCAGCCGACGTAGAACTGCACGGGCGTCGCCAGCGCGAACTGCGTCCAGCGGGCCCAGGGCTGCTCGCCGAGTTCGCCGGCGAACATCGCCAGCCACAGCACGACCAGGGTCGGCGGGGCCGACACCAGCACGCGGACCAACCAGCCGCGCTGGGCGCGCTGCTCGGCATCCTCGTCGTCGTCGTCCCCCGGTGCCGACGCGTCGGGATCGTGCGCGTCGGACACCGGCTCGAGGCGGTACCCGAGCCGGTCGATCGCCGCCTGCAGGGCCTCGGCGTCGATCGCGGACGGGTCGATGGTGACCAGCGCCCGACCGGTGGCGTAGTTGACCTCGGCCTCGCTGACCCCCTCCTGCTTGGCCAGGGTGCGCTGGATGCGGGCGGCACACGACCCACAGGTCATGCCCTCGGCCTCGAACTCCAGCGGGAGGGATCCCTCGGGCAGACCGGACGGACCGGGGGTGACGGTGGTGGACATCGGTGGCCTCGCAGCGGGGCGGGGGACGCGGGTGACTCGGCGTGACTCCCGAAGGTATACCCCCCTGGGGTATGTGTCGAGTGCGCGGGCGGCCGTTTCCCGAGGACGGGTCAGGCCCGAGGTGATTCGCCTACGACCTGCACCTGCTCCACCTCGAGCACCCGGCCACCCTCATCGACGACATCGAAGCGCCCGACGACCCGCACGACCTGTCCGAGCAGGTCGTCGACCGCCGCGAGCGGTTCGAGCCCCACCCGGTGGGGTACCTCATCCTCGATCCAGGCGTGAGCCGGGTCGTCGTGGGCCCGCACGACCCCCTCGACGATCACCACCTCGCCGAGGTAGCGGTCCGGGTCGGCGACCAGATCGGCGAGGTCGACCGGCTCGGGCGCACGGCGACCGGGAGCGCACCCGACCAGCATCGATGCGACCAGCAGCAGCACGACCACCGTCGCTCCCGCCGGCGCCACCCGACCCAGGCGCCAGCCCGGCGGCGGCTGCCGCCGGATCCTCGTCCACCACGCTGGCCGGCCCATGTGTCCAGGGTGCCAGTCCCGGGCCCCTCACGCCGAGCGCGCAGCGGGCAGACTGCGACCCATGAGCCCCTCCCCCGTCCACGAGCGCGCCGCCGCGGCGCTCAGCCTGCTGTTCCCCGACCCGGCAGCGGCCCCGCCCCCGCGCGACCAGCTCGACGAGGACGCCCTGCACGACCTCGCCCTCGACGGACTGCTCACGGACCTCGCCGCCCGTCGGCGCGAGCACGATCTGACCGGACTGCTCGCCGCCCGGCTGACCGACCCGGCGGCGGTCGTGCACCGCCAGGCGGTGTTCCAGGATCTCGAGGCCGACCCGCACCTGCTCGCCGCTGGTGAACGGCTCCTCGAGGCCCTGCAGCGCGTCCGGCGCCTGCTGGCCGGCGCTGCGGGCCGGACAACCGTCCACCAGCAGCGGCTGTGGCACCTGCAGGCGGCCCGGGCCTGGATCGCCGCCGTCGGGCGCCTGCACGAGGACCTCGCCCACGCCGAGCTGTCCTCCCCCGGACTACTGGCGCTGCGTGCACACCTGGCCGCGCTGGTCGCCAGCCCCGAGCATCAGGCGCTGGTCGAGCAGGCCACAGCGACCCGTGAACAGCTCGGCGCGGTCCGTGCCCGTCTGCACCTCGAGGTCAACCGCATCGAGGTGACCCACGACGACGATCCGTCCGACTACGCCGACGAGGTGGCGGCGGCCTTCGCCCGCTTCCGTTCGGGACCCCCCACCGACCCCGACCTGCCGCCGCGGCGACGCAGCGACGCCCTCGAGCATCTCGACGCGGCGGTGCTCGACCACATTGCGCACCTGCACCCCACGCCGTTCGCCGCTCTCGCGCGGTTCGTCACCAGGCATGCCGTGTTCACCGACGAGACCGTGGAACACGCCGGGCGCGAACTGGTGTTCTTCCTCGGCGTGCTCGACGTGGTCGGGCCGCTGCGCCGGGCCGGGCTGCCCTTCTGCTATCCGGACGTGTCCGGCGACGATGCCGACGTCGAGGTGGTCGACACCTTCGACCTCGTGCTCGCCGACGCACTGCTGACCCGTGGGCAGCCGGTGGTCACCAACGACCTCAGGCTCACCGCTGAGGAGCGGGTGCTGGTGGTGACCGGCGCCAACCAGGGCGGCAAGACCACCTTCGCCCGCACGGTCGGGCAGGTGCACCACCTCGCCGGACTCGGTGCGCCGGTCCCGGGCCGACGCGCCCGGCTGCGGCTGCCCGACCGGATCCTGACCGCGGTGGCCCGCGGCGAGCGGCTCGAGGACCGTCGCGGCCGACTGCTCGACGACCTCGTGCGCATCCGGGCGGTGCTGGACGCCGCCGGGCCGCGCAGCCTGGTGATCGCCAACGAACTGTTCCGTTCCACGACCTCGCAGGACGCCGCCGTGCTCGGACGACGGGTGCTGGACCGGCTGGTCGCGATCGGTGCGAGCGCCGTGGTCGTGACCTTCCTCGACGAGCTCGCCGCTCCCGCACCGAGCGTGGTCAGCCTGGTCGCGACCCTCGACGCCGACGAGCCCTCGCGGCGCACCTTCCGGGTCGAGCGGCGGGCGGCGGACGGGCGGGCCGATGCCCGCGCCATCGCACGGCGCCACCGGCTGACCGCCGCGGAACTCGCCACGCGGATCCCGCGATGAGGGCGCACCTGCTGTGGCCCGACCGGCCTGACCAACCCGACCGGCCTGACCAACCCGACCGGCCCACCGACGCGCCGGAGCGTGCGACCGCCGCGCTCGACGAGCAGCGGTGCACCGACCTCGGGCTCACCGACGTGGTGGCGGCGATGGCCCGCGGAGACCGGCTGGTCGCCGAGGTGTCGACCCGGTTGCTGCTCGACGGCGTCACCGACCTCGAGGTGATCGCGCACCGCCAGGCCGCGATGCGCGAGGCGATCGCCCACCCGCAGATGGTGCGCACCCTGTCGGACCTCGCCGAGCAGGGCATCGTCCTCGAACGCGAGGTGTACTCCGGGCTCGTCGGCCGCCCGAGCAGCCTGCTGCAGCGCTCCGTGCACGTCATCGAGCGCAGCCTCGGGGTCCTGCGCCACCTGCACCGGGTGGCCGACCGCCACGCCGGCACGCTGCACTCGGCGGCGCTGGGCGGACTGCTCGACCTGCTGCGCCGCGAACTGGCCGACGACCACCTCGACGTGCTCGCCGGACACCTCGAGCGGCTGCGACTCCCGGCCGGAGTCCCGGTCGGCGTGCAGGTCGGGCCCGGTGGGCGGCTGACCGGCCACACCCTGCGCGAGCCGCCGCTGCGGGCCCCTGCCCTGCGCCGACTGCTGCCCGGGACCCGCAGCAGCGCCGCGGTCGAGCTCGCCGACTACGACGACGCCGGCGCCCGGGCGCTGGCCGAGCTGCGCGAGCAGGCGCTGACTCCGATCACCGAGATCGTCGCCCAGGCCAGCACCGACATCGTCGCGCTGCTCGGGCACCTGCGCCGCGAACTGGCGCTGTACCTCGGCGGCATCAACCTCCACGAGCGGCTGACCGAGCTCGGTCTGCCGGTCTGCTTCCCGACCCCGACCCCGAGGCACGAGGGGGCGCTGCATGCGTCGGACCTGGTCGATGTCGGGCTGGCGCTGCGCACCGGCGGCGCGGTGGTCGGCAACGACCTCGACGCCGGCACGGCCGCGATGGTGCTGGTCACGGGCGCCAACCAGGGCGGCAAGTCGACCTTCCTGCGCTCGGTCGGCCTGGCCCAGTCGATGATGCAGGCGGGACTGTTCGTGGCCGCCCGGTCGTGGCGCTCGGCGGTGGCGACCCACACCTTCGTGCATGCGCAGCGTGACGAGGACCCGACGCTGCGCCACGGACGGCTCGACGCGGAGCTCGCCGAGCTCAGCCGCATCGTCGACCATCTGCGGCCCGGCGATCTGCTGTTGTGCAACGAGTCCTTCGGTGCCACCAACGAGCGCGAAGGCTCGCTGCTCGCCCACGAGGTGCTGACCGCGATCGTCGACGCCGGGGTGCGGGTGGTGTTCGTCACCCACCTGTCGGACGTGGCCAACACGCTGCACCGCGAACCGGGTGGGCGGGTGCACACGCTCATCGCCGAGCGCACGGCAGACGGCGCCCGAACCTTCCGGATCCGGCCGGGCGCGCCCGAGCCGACCGCCTACGGCTCGGACCTCTACGTCGAGGTGTTCGGTGACCCGGGCCGGTGAGCGGCCACCGCTCGCACATCCGCCAACCACAGCTGCACCAGCGGTCGGCCTGCCACCTCGACGTCCAGCACCCCGCCCTGGCGCCAGCGCCACGGCGCATGCAGTTCGCAGCGGTCGAGGGCAGCGAGATCGACGTCGAGGTAGTCCCGGCTCCACAGCCCGCCGCGGGGCGGCTCGAGCCGCAGCTCACCGTCGCTGCTCAGCCGCAGGTCCGCGAGCGCGTCAGGATCGAACTCCGGGGCGGCAAGGCCGCTGGAAGGGTCCCCCGAGGGTCCCACCGCGCGGAAGCGCAAGGTGTCGCCGTCGAGCCAGGCATACCCGGGCGTGGCATCCACCCGCCAGACCCACC
>SKJO01000177.1 GCA_007121975.1 Nitriliruptoraceae bacterium
CACCGTGTGTCCGATCACCGACGAGAACCGCTACGGGCTCACCCCGGTCGACGACGCCTACTACGACGGCATCCGGCTGGTGTGCGAGCTGACGGGCGCGGCGGCCTGCGAGCCGTGATCGCCGGGCGGTGGGCGGCGCCCGCTTCGGCGTGGGCCCACCGCCTCCCCCTCGACCCGGTCCCCCGTTGCGTGACCCCGCCCTCGATCGGAGCCGGCATGAGCGAACCGGCAGCTTCCCCCACCACGATCCCTGCTCCTCGGGGCGAGCCGATCGTGCGTGCCCGGGCGCTGAGCAGACGGTACGGGTCGACCGTCGCCCTCGATGAGGTCGATCTCGACATCCATGCGCGCGAGCTGTGCGTGATCTTCGGACTGTCGGGCTCGGGCAAGTCCACCTTCCTGCGTCACTGCAACGGCCTGCAGACCCCGAGCTCGGGCAGCCTGCAGGTCTTCGGGATCGACCCGGCGACCGCCACGCGCCGGGAGCTGCGTGGGCTGCGTCAGCGCGTCGGCTTCGTCTTCCAGCACTTCGGCCTGGTGGGACGGCTGACGGCGCTGGGCAACGTGCTCTCCGGCGGACTCGGGCGTCTGCGTGGTCCGCGCTACGACGTGTCGAGCTACCCGCAGTCGATGCGCCGGGAGGCGTTGCAGCAGCTCGACCGTGTCGGCCTCGCAGACCGTGCCTTCCAGCGGGCGGACACCCTCTCCGGTGGGCAGCAGCAGCGGGTCGCGATCGCCCGCACCCTCTTCCAACGCGCCGAACTCGTACTCGCCGACGAGCCGGTGGCATCGCTGGATCCCGAGACCAGCGAGCAGGTGATGGGCATGCTGCTGTCCATCTGCGCCGAGGACGGACTGACCGTCCTGTGTAGCCTGCACCAGGTAGACCTCGCCCTGGGTTGGGCCGACCGGATGGTGGGGCTGCGCGACGGCCGGGTCGTGCTCGATCAGCCGGCACGGGCCCTGACCAGCCAGCAGGCGATGCGCGTCTACCAGCGGTCTCAACACGAGCCGGACGAGCAGTCCGCCGGGTGGGCGGCCGTGGAGACCGACGCTGCTTCCAGTCCTCGGCCCCGGATGGGTGACGTGGCCTCGGAGCACGCATGAGCCTCCGGTACCACGATCCCCGATCGCTGAGTCCCGGAGCCGTCCGGCTGCCGTGGGACCGTCACCGGGTCACGCTGCTGGTCACCTCGGTGGTTCTGCTCGCGACGGTGCCGCTGGCCGCCTGGTCGATCGGGTTCACGCCGTTCGCGGTGCTCGATGGGCTCGGGGACATCCGCAACCTCATCGGGCGCATGCTGCCGATCAGCTGGACGAACCTGCCGCGGCTGCTGGTGCTGCTGTGGGAGACCTTCCTGATCGCGGTGGCCGGCACGACGCTGGCCGTCGCGCTCTCGGTGCCGATCGCCTTCTGTGCGGCACGCAACACCACGCCGTCGCGGTGGCTGTACGGGCCGGCCCGGGGCATCATCGCGGTGACCCGCGCGATCCCCGATCTGGTCTTCGCCATCATCCTGGTGCGGGCGCTGGGGCTCGGGGCGCTGGCCGGGGCGCTGGCGCTGGCGCTGAACTCGATCGGGATGCTGGGGAAGCTCTACGCCGACGCCATCGAGGACATCGATCCCGCTCCGGTCGATGCGATGCGCTCGTCGGGGGCGGGGCAGCTGCAGACGATCAGCACCGCGGTGTTCCCGCAGACGCTGCCCACGGTCGTGGGCGTAGGCCTGTACCGGCTGGACATCAACGTGCGTACCTCGCCGGTCCTCGGCCTGGTCGGGGCCGGCGGGATCGGGATGGAACTGCAGAACACCCTGCGCCAGCTCCGCTACGACCGTGGGCTGGCGATCGTGGTGCTGATCTTCGTGCTCATCGTCGTGGTGGAGCGGGTCTCCCACGCGGTGCGCAGCAGCGTTATCGGTGGTCAGGACCAGCGTGAGGGCCGTCTCGCCGAGCTGGTCCGATCCCTCGAGGGTCGACGTGCCGATCGTCGTGGTCACCGGCTGGTCATGCCCTGGACGCCGACCCGCGCCGGGCAGGGGATGGCCATGGTGACGCTCGGCGCGCTGCTCGTGGCCAGCTTCCGGCAGCTGGACATCACCCTGACGGATCTCGTCGCGGCGGTGCCCCGCACCCTCGCGATGATGCGGTCGATGTTCCCGCCGGACTTCGTCACCGGCATCGATGCGTCCCTGTCCGGGCTGTTCGAGACCCTGATGATCGCCATCGTCGCCACGTTCTGCGGGGTGCTGCTTTCGATCCCCCTGGCGCTGCTCGGCGCGCGCACCACCGCCTACAACCGGCTCACCGCGGCACTCGCGCGCTACGGCGTCGTCGGGGTACGCGGGATCCCGGAGCTCATCCTCGCGATCGTGTTCGTCGCCGCCGTCGGCCTGGGTCCGCTGGCCGGGGCGCTCGCGCTGTCGGTCGGGACCATCGGCCTGTCGGCCAAGCTGATGATGGATGCGCTCGAGGAGGTGCCGACCGCACCCCTGCAGGCGGTCGCCTCGACCGGTGCGAGCCACGGCCAGGTCGTGGCGGGTGCGGTGGTTCCCCAGGTCGTGCCGAGCTTCGTGGGCACCGTGCTCTACCAGTTGGACGTGAACCTGCGCGGGTCGGTGATCCTGGGCATCGTCGGTGCCGGGGGCATCGGCTTCCTCCTGCAGAACTCCGTGCGCCAGCTGCAGTACGACCGGACTGCCGCCATGCTGATCATGATCTTCCTCGTGGTCTACGGGATCGAGCGGCTGTCGACCTGGCTGCGCGGGCGCCTGGCGGTTGCCCGGTGAGCGCGGCGGCCGACGTGTTCACCGCCGCCGTGCTGCGTGACGGCAACGTCGAGCTCGAGACCCACGAGCTGCCCACGCGGCGCCCCGGCGAGCTCGACGTGGCCGTGTCCCTGGCCGCGATCTGCGGGTCGGATCTGCACACGGTCTCCGGACGCCGGGCCGCGCCGTCGGGCACCGGCCTCGGTCATGAGGCCGTCGGCCGGGTCGTTGGGGTGGATCAGGGGGCGACCGACGCGCGGGGGCGACCTCTGGCCCTCGGAGACCGGGTCGTGTTCGGCATGATCGCCTCGTGCGGCAGCTGCGACCGCTGCCGGACCGGGTTGAGCATGAAGTGCCGGTCGGTGGTCAAGTACGGGCACGCCCTGGTCACCGACCCGCCGTTCGCCGTGGCGATGCTCGCCGACCGAATCCGGCTGCTCCCCGAGGTGACGGTGCTGCGGGCACCCGATCACCTCGACGACGAGGTGCTGGTGAGCATGGCCTGTGCCGTGCCCACCGCGGCGGCGGGCGTGCGTGCGCTTGGTCCCACGCTGCCCGACGAGGCGACCGTCGTCGGCGCCGGTGCCGTGGGGCTGTACCTCGTGGGCATGCTCGTGGCGGCCGGCGTGCGGGTCGCGGTCGTCGAGCCTCGCGGGATCCGGCGGACGGCGGCCGTCCGGCTCGGCGCCGAGCCGGTACCGGCCGTACCCGAGGGGACCCCGGCGGTCCTGGAGGCCAGCGGTGCGCCCGCAGCGGTCGCCGAGGCGGTGCAGGCCGTAGGCGTCGGCGGGTGCCTGGCCCTGCTCGGGTCGGTGTCCCCGGGCGCTGCGGCGATCACGCTGGATCCGGCCACGGTGGTCCTTCGCCGGCTGCGCATCGTCGGGGTGCACAACTACGACGCCGAGGATCTCGTGACGGCGCTGGACTGGTTGGGCAGGCATGGCGCCCGCCTCCCCCGGCTGGTCGAGGGCTCCTACGGCCTCGCCGACGTTCGCGCCGCGTTCGCCGCCGCCTTCGCCGGTGATTCGCCCCGCGTCGCGGTGCGGCCGGGAGCCTGGACCTCGAAGCCCCGGTGGGCACCGGCGGGAGGAAACCGCGCATGCAGTTGATCATCGTGGGCGCGGGCGTGCTGGGCGTCCACCACGCGCTGGCGGCACTGGACGCCGGCTGGAAGGTGCACGTCGTCGAGCGTGACCCGCGTCCGAGGTCGGCCTCCGTGCGCAACTTCGGGTTGGTGTGGTGCTCGGGTCGGCGACCGGGTCCCGAGCTCGAGCTGGCGCTCGATGCCCGGGACCGGTGGGAGCAGGTCGGCCGCCGGTTCCCCGAGATCGGGTTCCGACCAGCCGGGTCGATCACGCTGGCCCGCCGGGTCGACGAGGTCGATGTCCTCGAGGAGTTCCGGGAGCACGCCGCCGAGCGCCGGCTCGACGTCGAGCTGCTCACGGCCGCGGGCGTCCCCTCGCACAACCCGGCCCTGGCCGGTGACGCGCTCGCCGGGCTGCTCGTTCGCGACGACGCCGTGGTCGAACCACGTCGCACGGCGCCATCCCTGCTCGACCGGATCGAGGCCCACCCCTCGGCGTGCGTGCACCGCCGGGCCGAGACGGTCGAGGTGGAGGGCGGCACGGCCGGGGTGCAGGTGACCGTGCGATCGCTGGTGGATGGGACCACCGAGCTGCTGCGGGCCGACGCGGTCGTGCTGTGTCCGGGGGCGCAGCCGTCGGGGATCGCGGCGCAGCTGCTGGCCGATCAGCCGGTCGATCGGTGTCAGCTGCAGATGTTCGAGACCAACGCCGTCGCCATCGCGAGCCGCACGGCGTTCGCCGACGGAGACTCGCTGCGCTACTACCCGGGGTTCGCCGAGCTGCCGAGCGCCCGGGACCTGGCGCCGGCCGAGCCGCTGGTCGACGCCGAGCGACTGCAGCTACTGGTCGCCCCGCGGCAGGACGGCGGGCTGACGGTCGGTGACTCCCACCGCTACGACGAGCCGTTCCCCTTCGATCTCGATGAGCGCATCACCGACCATCTGCTGGAGCGTCTGGGTCGCGCCCTCGGGCGCCGATCACCGCGGATCCGTCGCCGCTGGAGCGGCGTCTATGCGCGCTACCTCGGGGACGGCCCCTACCTGCACCTCACGCCGCAGCAGGGCGTCCACCTGATCACCGGCGTCGCCGGGATGGGCATGACTGTCTCACCCGCCGTCGCCGCCCGCACCCTGGAGGTTCTTGGATGACCCGAGCACGCCTGCTGGTAGCCGACCTCGCCGGGACCACGGTGGACGACCCCGGGCTGGTCCTCGCCGCATTCCGCGCTGCGCTCGATGCGGTCGATGCCCCCCAGCCCGACGAACACCGGCTGGTCGAGCTGATGGGTGTCGACAAGCGCGAGGCGATGGCGCGACTGCTGGGCTGCGGGCCCGACGACCCGCAGGTGGACACCGCCCTGGCCGCCTTCGTCGCGCGGGCGGTCGGGGACGCCGAGCAGGGCCGGTACCCGCCGCTTCCCGGTGTGGAGGCGACCCTGCAGGCGCTGCAGGACGCGGGCATCCGCATCGCGTTCACCACCGGGTTCGGTCGGGAGGTCCTGGACGCGATCGTGGCGGCGAACCACTGGGAGCGATTCGACCAGGGGTCGGTGGCCTCCGACGAGGTGCCGCGGGGACGTCCGGCACCGGATCTGGTCCACGAGGCCATGCGTCGCACCGGCGTGTCCGACCCCGCGCAGGTCGCGGTGGTCGGCGACACGCTCAGCGATCTGGGCTGCGCGGCGGCCGCCGGGGCCGGGTGGGCGGTCGCGGTGACGACCGGGTCGGGTCGGCCCCACGAGCTGCAGGCGGTGCCGTGGGCGGTCGTGATCGACCGTTTCGACGAGCTGCGAGGCCTGCTGCTCGGCAACGGCGAGCCTCAGCTGCCACACCAGGAGCGGTCGAGGTAGGCCGCGTAGTGGGCGAGGGGCGGGGTCGGGGCTCCCGGCTGCTTGGCCAGGTCGTCCCAGCGGCGAAGCTCGGCCGCCTGCGCGTGGTCCGGATGCGCCTCGAAGGCGGCGACCTCGCTCGCGGTCATCGGACCACCCTGCTGACGCAGCGTCACGACCGACTCCTCCGACAGCCCGTCGTGGTAGGAGGGGTCGGTGGCGACCAGGTAGCGCTTGGCCGGCACGTGCTGCGCGATCAGCCAGGCGACCCGGGCGCCGAAGCGTGCGAGGCAGAACCGTGCGCCGGCCTCCTCGTGCGGCGCGCCCGGGTACGCCCGCGCCACCGGCCGGGCCCGGCCGATGTCGTGGAGCAGCGCGGCCACCACCACCTCGTCATCGGCGCCCGCCTGTTCGGCGAGGCTCGCGCACTGCAGGGCGTGCGCGAGCTGGTCGACCGGCTCGAGGCCGTAGGGCAACTGCGCGAGCTGCTCGACGAGCGACAGCACCTGCCCCGGACTCGTGGCCAGGTCGGAAGGACCAGACATCGTGGGAGCTCCTCGGTCGTGTTCGACGCAGGGTTCCCTCCCGAGGTGAACGTCCGGGCACGGGCAGGTGGGCGTTGGATGGCGCGGGGTCGACGCTCTCTGCCGCGACGCGCTGCCGTGTTCTGTCACCCCCGTTGACCGGGTCCTGGACACCCCCCATGTGCGCCGTCCTCCGGCCGAAGGCGCTGGCGGTCAGCGGCCGCCGGCGTCGGTGGGCTCCGCTGCCTCCTGGGCACGCAGGGCCTCGACCACGTCGCTGACGGCGAGCTCGGCGCGGTGCAGCCGGGCCCGGCAGACCTCGACCAGCCAGG
>SKJO01000435.1 GCA_007121975.1 Nitriliruptoraceae bacterium
TCGGCAGCCCGAAGGGCGGGGCGTCGAGGAAGTACAGCAGCGGGAACGCGGAGGCGAACAGCACCAGCGTGGCGAGCATGACCGCCTTGAGCCCCCGGCGCTTGGCCATCAGGTTGGCGGCCGGGAACACCAGCAGGCAGGTGCCGAACACCGCGCCCATCAGCAGCGCCACGTCCCCCTCGGAGCGGCCCATCAGCCGGGTCGCGTACAGCGCGATGTTGAGGGTGACGATGTTGAAGCCGAACCAGAACGCGTTGGTGCCCACCATCGCGATCACGAACGGGCGGTTGCGCAGCGTCGTGCGCACCGCCTCGATCAGCGGCATGGTCGCCGGAACCGCGCTCGCGAAACGGGTCTCGGGGATCAGGGTGGGCACGTACATCAGCACCACCGCGACCGCGCCCAGGATCCACACCATCGCCCGGATGCCGTAGGCCTCGACCAGCAGCCCCGAGACGATCAGCCCGACCGCGGAGCCCACCAGGTAGCCGACCGCCTTGGAGGTCGACAGGTCGACGCGGTCCTTGAGGGTGGTGGAGATGTCGGCGAGCAGTGCGAGGTGCGGGCTGACATACGCGGTGAACAGCACGAAGTAGGTGCCGAGCAGCAGCCCGACGTAGACGCCGTTCCAGCCCGAACGCTCCATCACCGGCGGGTAGAACAGCGCCACGAACACCACCACGTAGGGCAGCGCGCTCAGGCGCAGGAACGGGATGCGCCGGCCCCCGGGACCGTCGTGGTTGTCCGACCAGCGCGCGATCAACGGGTCGGCGACCGAGTCGATCACCCGGCCGAAGAGCATCACCAGGCTGAAGGTCAGCGGCAGCAGCAGCGCATCCACCCCGCCCAGCGGCGTGGTCACGTAGAAGAAGTACAGCCAGGTGAGCATCGTGCGGTCGACGATCACCCAACCCGCGGCTCCCACGCCGTACACCGGCACGACCCAGCGCGGCAGCAGCGAGGTGCGCGCCGAGGTCTCGAGCTGCGTGTCGTCGACCGGTGGGGGAACCGACCCGGGCTCCTGCATGGCGCACCACCCTCCTGACCGCTGCCGGCGCACGTCGTTGGTCGGAACCCTAGCCCTCGGCGCTCATCCGACGACGATGCGTGCCTCGTCGAGCACCTCGCCCTCGGCCAGCAGGCGCAGGGTCCACGTCCCCGGCGACCACAGGACCTCCTCGAAGCGGAAGGCGACCCAGCCGGTGCCCGCACCGGCGTCGGTGTCGCCCACGAGCGTCGGGGTCGGGTTGTGCTCGTGGTACCACGCGTAGCCCAGGCTGCCACCGGGCAGGTTCACACAGCCCGTGACCTCGACCAGCACCGGTCCGGGGCCGGCCTGCCGGGTCCCGGGGCGCTCGTCGGACGGGAACTGCAGGAAGGCACCGAGCAGGTTGCCCCGCATCTTGGCGCAGTCGGGCGCGCCGATGCCCAGGTCGGCCGCGCGGTGGCGGGCCACCCCGTCGCCCAGCACGACCTCGGCCGAGGTGTCGGGTTCCTCCGCGGGTTCGGGCTCGCGCGGCTCGGGTGCGTCGTCGGGCGCCTCGTCGGGCGCCTCGGCCCCCGGCTCGTCGGGGTCCGGCGGCCCGTCGCCCTGACCGCAGCCGGCGAGCGCGACGACGACCAGCAGCGCGAGGGCGGTCGGCGACGTCGGACGCATGCCCGGATGCTAGCCCGCCTCGGCCCAGTCCCCGGGCATCTGCGCACGCGCACCCAGGTGCTCGTGGGTCAGCAGGAGCGGCACGGGCGGCTGGCCCTCGGCGGCGACGAGCTCGGTGAGCACCCCGGCCACGCGCCCCTCCGCGGTCAGCGCCGGACACCCCGGGGCGACGCCGACCCCCAGCCCCTCGGCGTGGATCGCGCGGGGCACCGCCGCCCCGGGAGGCACGAGGCTGCGGATCTCGACGGACGTGAACGCAGGGTCCTGCCCCGCTCCGCCGGTGCCGAGCACCACCAGCTGCCCGCCCTCGACCAGCTCGGACGGATCCGCCCAGGCCAGCGTCGGCACCAGGAACTGCTGCACCTCGAGGATGGCCAGGTCGGGGTCGTCGCTGGTGCCCACGACCACCGCGTCGAGCCGCCGGCGGCCGTCCTGGGACACCACCTGCGGGCCCGGGTCGATCCCGGCGACCTGCCCGGTGGTCACCAGCAGGCGGTCACCGACGGCGAAGGCCGTGCCGATCGCCTCGTGCCCGCACCCCGCGGCCTTGCGGGGGCGCTCATCGACGGGCCTCGCGGGTGCCGGAGGGTCCTGCCGCCAGCATCCTCCCCTTCGGTCCCGGCAGGGCAGGGCCGAAGGACCCCACCGCCTACCCTGCCGGCGATGAGCCTGACCGTGCGCTTCTACGCCGAGCTCGTCGAGCTGTCCCGTCGGCGGGAGCTGACGCTGGCCGACGGGCCGCTGCGCTCGGTCAAGGACGTCGTCGAGTCGCTCGGGGTCCCCCACCCGGAGGTGGGGCTGCTGCTGCTCGACGGGGTGCCGGTCGGCTTCGACCACCGGGTCGGCGGCCCCGCCGACGACGGCCGGGATCGTCGCCTGGCGGTGTTCCCGCCCTGGCGAACGCTGCCGCTGCCCGCCGCGGCCACGCCAACGCCGGCACCGGGCGACCCGACCCGGTTCGTGCTCGACGTGCACCTCGGGGCGCTGGCCCGGCGGCTGCGATGGCTGGGGATGGACTGCTGGTACCGGCGGGACGCCGACGACGCCGAGCTCGCGGCGGTCGCCGTCGACCAGGTGCGCATCCTGCTCACCCGCGACCGCGGCCTGCTGCGCCGGGGCATCGTGGTGCACGGCTACCTGCCCCGCGCCGACGACCCGGACGCGCAGACCCTGGAGGTGGTCGACCGCTACGGGCTCGTGCGCCACCTCGACCCGGGCAGCCGCTGCGTGCACTGCAACGCGCGGCTCGAAGCGGTCGGACCCGACGAGGTCGCCGAGGTGGTGCCGCCCCGCAGCCTGCGCGCGTTCAACGAGTTCGCGCGCTGCCGCGACTGTGGGAGGGTGTTCTGGCCAGGGTCCCACCACGAGGCGCTGCAGGAGCTGCTGGCGCGGATCGAAGCGGCCGGTCGGGACCTCGGTAGGGACCAGCGACCTTGACCGGCAGCGGCGCGACCTTCAGCATCGAGGGCAGACGCCGCCGTCCCGGCAGCCGGTCTGGACCAAGGAGCCTGCCATGACCGCCAACGCCGTCCACGCCCTGCTCGACGAGCACGGCGTGGCCTACGAGACCCACGAGCACGACCGGGCCGTGACCGCCCAACGGCTGGCCGCCGCCGAACACACCACCGGCTGGGAGGTGGCCAAGACCGTGCTGCTGTCGGTCGGCGGGCAGCTGGCGATGATGGTGGTACCCGCCCCGGTGATCGTCGACCTCGACCGTGCCGCGCACCTGCTCGGCGACAACGAGGTCCGGTTGGCCAGCGAGGTCGAGTTCGTGTCGGTGTTCGCGGACTGCGAGCCGGGCGCCGAGCCCCCGTTCGGACAGCTGTACGGGGTGCCGGTGTTCCTCGACGAGCGGCTGCGCGCCGCCGAGCGCATGGTGTGCCGCGACGGGTCGCACACCCAGTCGATCGTGCTGGCCGTCAACGACTACGTGCGCGTGGTCGACCCCGAGATCGTCGACGTCGGCTCCGAGCCCACCTGAGCCGTTGCGCACGCCCGGTACCGTCGCTCGCATGGCCTTGCCCACCGCCGAGCCCGCCCCCGCCACCTCACCGGCACGCACCGTGGCGCGCCTGCTGCTGGCGGTGTTCCTGGTCACCGCGGGCATCGGCCACTTCGTCGCGACCGAGACCTTCCTGGCCCAGACGCCGACCTGGCTGCCCGCCCGCACCCTGATCGTGCTGGTCAGCGGCGCCGTCGAGATCGCGCTCGGCCTCGCGCTGGTCACGCTGCCGCGGTGGCGCCGCGAGGTGGGGTGGGTGGTGGCCGCCTTCTTCGTGGTGATCTTCCCGGGCAACATCCACCAGGCGCTCACCGACACCGCCGCCTTCGGCCTGGACTCCCCGACCGCCCGCTGGTCTCGGCTGGCGCTGCAGCCGGTGCTGATCCTCTGGGCGCTGTGGGCAACCGGTGCCTGGCCGCGACCGCGCGCCGCCCGATCGTCCGAGGATCAGTCCGGGCCGGCCAGCACGTAGGCGGCGACATCCCGCGCGAACAGCTCGACGGCCTCCCAGTCGGTGTAGTCGTGGTCGCGGGAGGTGTCGGTCGCCCCGCTGTCGCGGCCGGCGATCTTGACCATCAGCTTGCGCTTGAAGAACCCGTAGCGGGTGTAGGCGAGCGCGCCCGCGAACCGAGCCACGATGTCGGGGTCGAAGCCGGTCGCGGCGAGCAGGTTCGCCACGTACTGCCCCGCCTCGGCCTGCTTCTCGGGGGTCTCGTCGGCCGAGGTCAGGCTCACCTGGAACAGCGCGGCGGGCAGGGCGTTGAGCGCTTCGGCGTGCTCGGTGAGGTAGGCGGTGAGCTGGCGGCTGTGCTGCCCGGCGTGGATCGAGCCGCCGGCCACCACCCCGGCGAAACCCTCGGGACCCGGCGCCGAGGCGGCCTCGGCGGCCTCGACCTCGAGGTCCTGGGCGGCGAGCACCTCGACGATGCGTGAGGCGATGCGGGCGGTCTGACCCTCGACGCTGTGGTAGACGACGAGCACGCGAGGTTGGCTCATGGCGAGGACTCCTCGGACACGGGACGGTGCCGGTGGAAGGCCACCGGCTCGGGCGGGAGCGGATCGAGCCCGCGGATGCGGTCCGCGGCCTTCTCGGCGATCATCATCACCGGGGCGTAGATGTTGGCGTTGGTGATGTCGGGCATCACCGAGGCGTCCACGACCCGCAGGCCTTCGACACCATGCACCGCGAGGCCGTCGGGATCCACCACCGCGAGGTCGTCGGTCCCCATCCGTGCGCTGCACGAGGGGTGCAGCGCGGTCTCCGCGTCGCGGGCGACCCAGTCCAGGATCTGCTCGTCGGTGCGCACCTCGGGACCAGGTGAGAGCTCGCCGCCGTCGAAGGGCGCGAGCGCCGGCTGGCCGAGGATGTCGCGCGCCACGTGGATCGCCTCCACCCATTGGCGGCGGTCGTCGGGCGTGGACAGGTAGTTGAAGCGCAGCTCGGGGGCGACCCGCGGATCGCGCGAGCGGATGCGCAACGTGCCCCGAACATCCGAGAGCATCGGACCGACGTGGACCTGGTAGCCGTGCCCGCGGGTGGGAGCCGTGCCGTCGTAGCGCACCGCGATCGGCAGGAAGTGGAACATCAGGTTGGGTTGTTCGACCTCGGGGTTGGACCGGGCGAACCCGCCGCCCTCGAAGTGGTTGGAGGCGCCGAGCCCGCGCTTGAACAGCAGCCACTGCGCCCCGACCAGCGGGCGGCGCCACCAGTCGAGCCCCGGGGCGATCGACACCGGCTGGGTGCAGGCGTGCTGCAGGTAGACCTCGAGGTGGTCCTGGAGGTTCTGGCCGACCCCGGGCAGGTGGGCCACCGGACGCACCCCGACCCGGCGCAGGTGGTCGGCGTCCCCGATGCCCGACAGCTGCAGCAGCGCCGGGCTGTTGATCGCGCCGCCGGCCAGGATGACCTCGTCGGCCAGCACCCGCCGCAGCCGCCCGCCACGGATCACGTCCACCCCCCGCGCCCGGGTGCCCTCGAACACCACCCGGGCCGCCATCGCCCGGGTCAGCACCGTGAGGTTGGGCCGGTCGGCGACCGGGCGCAGGTAGGCCTGGGAGGCCGACAGGCGCCGCCCGCGGTGCACGTTGCGGTCGAAGGGCCCGAAGCCCTCCTGGCGTTCGCCGTTGACGTCGTCGGTGCGGCGGTAGCCGGCCTGTACCGCGGCGTCGAAGAAGGCCTGGAACAGCGGGTTGGTGGCCGGACCGCGCTCGAGCACGAGCGGGCCGTCGCCGCCGCGGAACTCGTCCGCGCCGGCGAGGCAGGTCTCCATGCGCTTGAAGTAGGGCAGGCAGTGGGCGTGGTCCCAGTGCTCCATGCCCGGCGCCTGCGCCCACCGTTCGTAGTCCAGCGGGTTGCCGCGCTGGAAGATCATCCCGTTGATGCTCGAGGAGCCCCCCAGCAGCTTGCCCCGGGCGTGGGCTACGCGCCGCCCGTGCAGGTGGGGCTCCAGCTCGGAGGTATAGCGCCAGTCGTACAGGGGGTTTCCGCTGGGGAAGACCAGCGCGGCCGGCATGTGCACCAGCACGTCCCACCAGGGATCCGAACGCCCGGCCTCGAGCACCAGCACGCTGCGGTCGGGATCCTCGCTGAGCCGGTTGGCGAGCACACTGCCCGCCGACCCCCCTCCCACGATGACCACGTCGTAGCGTTCGTCGAACATTGCGGCTCCTCGCCGGTCGCGGATGAGGCCCCCACTGACGGTACTCCTCTCACCTCGGCCCCGTGGCCACCGCGCCCGGCAACCACGCGCACGGTTCGTCCCCCGCCCGGTTGTGTCCCCTGCCCCACCAACCCCATCGGCCCCACCTGCCCCACCTGCCCCACCCCACCAGCGCGGCCACCCCTCCCACCCGGTTGTGTCCTGCAGTTCA
>SKJO01000428.1 GCA_007121975.1 Nitriliruptoraceae bacterium
CCCACGTGTCGACCGAGGTCATGCCCCTCGACGACGCCCGGCGGGCCGGCGCGGTCGCCAACTTCGGGGACAAGTACGGCGAGGTGGTCCGGGTGGTGACCATCGGCGACTTCTCCAAGGAGCTGTGCGGGGGCACGCACGTGCCCTCGGGGGCCGGCATCGGCCCGATCGCGGTGGTGCGCGAGGAGTCGATCGGCTCCAACATGCGCCGGGTGGAGGCGCTCACCGGCGAGGACGCCTACCGCTTCGTCAGCCGGGAGCGGCTGGTCGCCGAGGAGGTGGCCCGGCTCACCGAGGTGCCCACCGAGCAGGCCGTCGAGCGGGTCCGCGCGCTGATGGAGCGGCTCAAGGCGGCCGAGAAGCAGCTCGCGGCCCTGCGCGGCGCGAGCCTGTCGCAGGAGGCGGCCCGCATCGCCGCCGCCGCGACCCGCGAGCAGGGCCTGGCGGTGATCGTGCACCGGGTCGACGGGCTGGCGATGGACGAGTTGCGCCGCCTGGCCACCGAGATCCGCGGGCAGCTCGCCGAGCAGGGCGTGGTGGTGGTCGCCACCGCCACCGACGACGGCAAGGCCCAGCTGGTCTGCGCGGTCACCCGTGACCTCGTGGAGCGGGGGGTCGAGGCCCGCCCGATCCTGCACCCGGCCGCACAGGTGGTGGGCGGGGGCGCCGGCGGGAAGGGCGACCTGGCCCAGGCCGGCGGCAAGCAGGGGGCCAAGCTGCCCGAGGCGCTGGAGGTCGTGGCCGCCGAGGCACGCCGGGCGGCCGGAGGCGGTCCGTGAGCGCCCCACCGGTGGCCGAGACCCTCGCGGCGGCGGCGGAGCGCCTGCCGCTGACCGGTCGGCTGATCGCCATCGACCTCGGTGAGGTGCGTATCGGCGTGGCGCTGTCGGACGCCGGCCAGGTGCTGGCCTCCCCGGCCGAGACCCTCGAGGTGCCCCGCAACCAGGACGACCCGGCGCTGCGCGCGATGGTCGACGCGCTCGCCCGCCACGAGGCCGCGGGCGTCGTGGTCGGCTACCCGCGCCAGCTCGACGGCTCCGAGGGCAAGCCCGCCGCCCGGGCCCGACGGCTGGCGGGCGTACTCGAGCAGCGCACCGGGCTGCCGACCGTGCTGATCGACGAGCGCTTCACCACCACCGAGGCCGAACGGGTCATGCTCGCGCAGGACGCCTCGCGCGCCGAGCGCCGCCGCAGCATCGACCGCGTGGCCGCCAGCCTGCTGCTGCAGACCGTGCTGGAGGTCCAGCGCACGCGTCGGCGGGTGCAGGCCGAGGCCGCCGCCGAGGCAGCGGACGAGGCCGTCGCCGCCGAGGCAGCGGACGAGGCCGTCGCCGAACCCGACGCTGATCCGCCCGCGCCCGCACCAAAGGACGACCGGTGGCACTGAGTCGCGGGTCGAAGTGGTTCCTCGGCTTCCTGGCGCTGATGCTGGCCGGGGTCGCCGGCGGGCTGTACTGGTTGGCCGGCTTCCTCGAGGAGGACGTCGAGCCGGGCCGGTCGGTGGAGCTGACCATCGTGCAGGGTGCCTCG
The DNA here is from genome assembly GCA_007121975.1 of Nitriliruptoraceae bacterium. Lineage (GTDB taxonomy): Bacteria > Actinomycetota > Nitriliruptoria > Nitriliruptorales > Nitriliruptoraceae > SKJO01. The sequence goes on from SKJO01000428.1 coordinate 1,531, forward strand.
CTGCGCTCGGTCAGCGAGGACCTGCGTGAGCTCGGGGTGGTGCGCTCGGCCAACGACTTCCGCCGGGTGGCCGACGATGCCGGGCTGGCCCAGAGCCTGCAGCCGGGGACCTACGAGCTCGAGACCGGCCTCAGCGACGACGAGGCCGTCGCGGTGCTCGCCGCCGGCCCGACCGTCGGCACCTCGCTGCGCTTCACGATCACCGAGGGGCTGCCGGTCGAGCTCACCCTCGAGCGGCTCGACGCCCAGTTCGACCACCTCGGCGTCGCCGACTTCCGCGCCGTGCTCGACGCGCGCACCGACGCGGGCCGCAACGCGCCCGGCGTGCTGCGCCTGCCCGACTGGGTCCCCGAGCCCGGCACCGCGGCCGACGACGACGCCGAGCAGGCGGACGAGGAGCAGGCCGAGGAGGCAGGGGAATCCGACACCGACGACTCCGACGGTGAGGACCCCGACGGTGAGGACCCCGTCGACTTCGACGCCCCGTTCGTCGCTCCCGAGCGCCGGCCGGGTGCCTTCGAGCCCTACGAGGGCCTGCTGTTCCCCGAGACCTACGAGGTCGCGGCGGACGCCACCGCACTCGACGTGCTGCAGCGCATGGTCGACCAACTCGAGCGCTCCCTGGACCAGGTCGACCAGGCGCAGATCCTGCGCACCTGGGAGGAGCAGGGCCTGCGCGTGTACGACGCACTGATCGTCGCGAGCCTGATCGAGCGCGAGACCCGCATCGCCGACGAGCGCGCGGTGGTCTCGGGCGTGATCGCCAACCGGCTCGCCGATGGCATGCGCCTGCAGATCGACGCGACCGTGCTCTACGCCCGCGGCGAGCACACCGAACGGGTGCTGTTCGAGGACACCGAGATCGACTCGCCCTACAACACCTACCAGGTCGAGGGCCTGCCGCCGACCCCGATCTCGGGCTTCGGGGTCGCGAGCCTGCAGGCGGCGTTCGACCCGGCCGAGCACGACTACCGCTTCTACGTGCTCGCCCCGGGCTGTGAGGGTCCGCACGTGTTCGCCGAGACGCTCGATGAGCACAACGTCAACGTCGAGGCCTTCCGCGCGGCGGGGGGCTGCGGGTGAGCCGTCCGCCCGCCGGTGCGCCGTGGCCCACCGCGGCGACCCGGCTGGTGGCGCTGCTGGGCTGGCCGGTGGGCCACTCGCTGTCGCCCACGATGCACAACGCCGCTTTCGCCGAGCAGCAGCTCGACCTGGTCTACCTCGCGCTGGGGGTGCCGCCCGACGAGCTGACCGGGGTCGTGCAGGCCCTGGGTGCGTCGGGGGCCATCGGCGCCAACCTGACCGTGCCGCACAAGCAGGCGGTGGTTGCCTGCTGCGAGCACCTCACCGACGAGGCCCGGCTGATCGGGGCGGTCAACACCCTGGCGTGGACCACCGACGGGCTGCTCGGCGACAACACCGACGCCGCCGGGCTGCGCCTGGCGTTGCGCGCCGAGGTCGACCTGCACCCCGGCCAGCGTGCGGTGCTGCTGGGCACCGGTGGTGCGGCCCGGGCCGCGGTGGTGGCCCTGGCCCGCTGCGACCTCGAGGTGGTGGTGGTCGGACGCCGACCCGACGCGGCCGCCGAGCTCGCGGCGCTGGCCACCCGGGCCGGGGCGCCCGAGGCCCGCGGGGTGGATCTGGCCGACCTCGCCGTGGTGGGCGAGGCGGTCGCGTCCGCGCGGCTGGTGGTCAACGCCACCCCGCTGGGGATGTCCGGCGAGGACCTGCCCGAGCCCTTCCACGCCCTGCACGAGGGTCAGGTCGCCTACGACCTGATCTACTCCCCGCCGCTGACCCCGTTCCTGGCCGCGGCCCGCGCAGCGGGTGCCGAGGGCCACCATGGGCTGGGCATGCTGGTCGGCCAGGCGGCCGCCGCCTACCGGCGCTGGACCGGGCAGGCCGCGCCGGTCGCGACCATGTCGGCGGCGGCGATGCGGGTGCTGACCGCGCACTGAACGCATATGTGCGAGCATCCAGAGCGCGGGGCCCTGGAGAGCTGTGGTACGTCCGCGCACAGCCTTTCAGAGTCGGTCAAACGAACTAGAATGGGGGAGAGGCCACGTCCCGGGTGCTCGCGGCCAGGACGCGGTCCTCCGGCTTCGCCGGGAGCAGCGCGCTGCGTACGGGGGTCCCGGGTGACCTCAGGAGCTCGTCATGCGGCCTGCATGCACCCTGGCCGTCCGGCCGATCCGAACCGCCGCCATCGTCCTGACCCTTCTCGCACACCTGGCCGGCATCCTGGTGCTGGCCCCTCCTGCGCCGGCGAGCGCGGAGCCTGCCCGGTTGGCCAACGCCTGCCCGGACCCGGTGCCGCCGGCCGCCTTCACGGATGCCTCGGATGGTCCGCATGCTGCGGCGATCCGGTGCCTGGTCGCCTGGGACATCACCCAGGGCATCACCGCGACCCGCTATGAGCCGGGTCGCACGGTGGTGCGTGCGCAGATGGCGAGCTTCCTGGTGCGTCTGATCCGGGCGTCGGGCAGCACGGTGCCAACGCCGTCGACCTCGCAGTTCAACGATGTGGATGGGGTGCACCGCGACAACATCGAGGCGTTGGCTGCGCTGGGGATCGCGCAGGGGACGGGGTCGGCGAGGTTCTCGCCGTCGGCGGAGGTGACGCGGGCGCAGATGGCGATCTTCATCGATCGGACGTTGAGTCATCTGGGGGCGCGTTCGCCGTCGGTGAACGGTGCGCCGTTCGCGGATGTGGCGGCGGGCAGTGTGGCGGCGGACGCGATCGGGCGGTTGTCGGCGCTGGGGGTGGTGCAGGGGGTTTCTGCGGACCGTTACGACCCGGGGCGGGCGGTGACCCGGGCGCAGATGGCCTCCTTCCTGATGCGGGCGGCGGATGTGCTGGTCGCTGACGGGGTGTCCGGCGTGCCCTACCTCGACAACGGCGACGGGGTCACCCCGCCGCCGGCCGAGCCGGGCCCGGATGACGGCGACCTGTCGCGTACCGGCTTCCCGGCCACCTGCCCGCCCATCGACCAGAGCCTGGACGCGATCAACCGTGCCACCTACCAGGTCGGCGGGCTGTTCACCAACGCCCAGGGGCAGATCAGCTTCGCCGGCTTCGGCACCGCCTGGGCGGTTCGGCCACAGCTGCTGGTGACCAACGGGCATGTCGCCGACGTGTTCTCCGACCTCGCCCGGCAGGGCCTGGCGCTGAACCAGGCGGTGGCGATCAACTCGCGCACCGGTGACCTGGTGCGCCTGCGCCGCGCGATCGTGCACCCGGAGTGGACCGAACGATCCGACGCGCTGCGCTCGCCGGACGTCGCGCTGTTCACCACCCAGGACACGATGCCCCACCGGCTCGAGCTCGCCGGCAGCTCCAGCGTCATGGCGCTTGGCGACGCCATCGCGGTGGTGGGCTTCCCGGCCGACGTGGACCGCTTCCTGCCCGACGCGGTGCCGACCGCCAGCTCCCTGACCGGGCAGGTCACGGCACTGCGCGCCTTCGACGGTGGGGTGGTGACCCGCTCCAACCTCGACGTCTACCAGCACCAGGCGCCCACAACGCCTGGCACCAGCGGCGGCGCGATCGTCCACTGCGGGCTGGTGGCGGCGATCAACAACGCCGGCACGGTGCAGATGGTGCTCAACCCCGAGACGGGCCAACCGGAGCGCGCGCCGGTCGCGGCCAACAACTTCGGCATCCACGTCCGTCACGTCCATGACCTGCTCAACCTGTTCGACAACAACGTGGTCGGCGGCATCGACCTGCCGGTGCCGGCAAGCCAGCCGGGCGATGGCGGTGGCGGTGGTGGGGGCGGGCAACCACCCGCTCCGACGCCGATCGAGCCGGGTCCGGGGGAGCCGGCGCCGGGCGATCCCGACCGGGTCGTGCTGGTCGTCTCCGCCCAGGTCACCGAGGTCGAGCGGGCGCACCTGTTCGCCTTCGAGGTCCGCGCGGACCTGACGATCCGCGGCACGAGCCAGTGGCCGGGCATCGGCAACTTCGAGCTCGCCGGTCAGGCCAACCAGCAGGGGCAGTTCGTGATCCAGGACAACGCCCAGGGTGCGGAGCTCGGCGTCTACGAGGGGGTGATCCAGGCCGACGGCTCGGTCGTCGGCGTGTACTTCGAACCCAACCGTGACGCCAACCAGCGGTGGCAGTTCACCGGTTGGATCGTCGGACCCTGATCGACGTGCGCGATGCTCCGGCGGTGCGGGTGGCGCCGCCGGGGCTGCCCTTGCCCGTCGCTGGCCGCGACCGCTGCCTGCGGCGGCTCACGCACCTCCGTCCGCCGGGGCCGCTGGTCCGGACGATGGCGGGTCTCCCCGGGCAGGCCGCGCCGGTCGCGACCATGTCGGCGGCGGCGATGCGGGTGCTGACCGCGCACTGAACGCATATGTGCGAGCGACCAACAGGGCAGGATTCTCGCGTCTCGTGATGGCACAGCCGCTGAGCGTAGCAAGGTCGGTCGTCCGTTAGCTGATGATGATCGCACCCCTTCCCGTGCGTCGGAGCGCTGGGTAGGGTCCGCGCGCCGTTCAGGATCCCAGGACTGGACGCGACGGGTCCCGGGTGACCACAGGAGCTCATCATGTCGGCTGCACGCACTCCGGCCACCGAACCGATCCGCCGGATGCTGATCGGGTTGAGCCTGCTCGCGCTGCTGGCCAGCCTGCTGGTGCTCGCTCCACCCGCCCCAGCGAGCGCAGAGCCGGCACAGCTGGCCAACGCCTGCCCTGACCCGGTGCCCGCCACCACCTTCACCGACGCCTCGGAGGGCCCGCACGCCGCCGCGATCCGCTGCCTGGTCGCCTGGGACATCACCCAGGGCATCACCGCGACCCGCTACGAGCCGGGCCGCACCGTGGTGCGGGCCCAGATGGCGAGCTTCCTGGTGCGCATGATCCGGGCGGCGGGGAGCACGGTTCCCACGCCGTCGACCTCGCAGTTCAACGACGTCGACGGGGTGCACCGCGACAACATCGAGG
>SKJO01000021.1 GCA_007121975.1 Nitriliruptoraceae bacterium
CGAACTCGATCTTGGCGAGCTGGCAGGCCACCAGGTTGTCGTCGTCGTCGTGGGTGGTGGCCACGAACACCTCGGCGCGATCGACGTGCGCCTGCTCGAGGTAGCGCACGTCGCAGGCATCGCCTTCGATGACGAGCACGTCGTGTTCGGCCACGAGTTGCTCGCAGCGGTTGGGGACCCGCTCGAGCACCGCCACCTCGTGGTGCTTGGAGACCAGGTCGGCCGCGATGTAGCGCCCGATGCGTCCCCCACCCATGATCACGACGTACACCGGATCACCTCGCCCGGGCGCGCTCGCGCGCGAACGGCTCGCGCACCAGCCCGGCCAGCCGCCGGTGGGCCGAGGGTTTCATGGCGGCGGTCACCACGTCGTCGCGCTCGAGCCGGTCGGTGCGGTCGGGGATGAACACCCGGGCGCCGCGCCGGATGGCGGCGATGCGCAGCACCCCGTCGAGCTCGAACTCCTCGACGGTCGAGCCGTGCCCGCCCGTGTCGATCTCGAGGTCGACCAGGGCCGCGTCGGTGTCCGGCAGGCTGACGTGCAGCGGGTAGCTCTCCTCGCGGAACTCGTTGAGGAACAGCTTGGCGATCAGCCCGGTCGAGGACACGTAGCGCACCCCGAGCTTGCGGTAGACGTCCTCGCGCTCGGGATTGAACAGCCGGGCGATGGTGCGGGGCACGTCGTAGAGGTGGGTGGCGATCTCCACGGCCATGAGGTTGGCGTTGTCGGACCGGGTCACGGCCATCACTCCGCCGGCACCCTGGACCCCGGCGCGCTCGAGCACGTCGCGGTCGGTGCAGTCGCCGATCAGCGTCTCGCCGTTGAACGCCGTGCCCAGCCGGTCGAAGGCCCGTGGGTCGGTGTCCAGCACGACCACGTCGTTGTCGGGCTCCGCCGAGAGCTGCTCGGCGATCTCGGCACCCAGCCGTCCGCAGCCGCCGATGATGATGTGCACCGCGTCCTCGTCGTCGGTCGCCGACCCCGGCGTCCGCTCCTGGCTCGATACCCTACCGCGCATGCCTCCTCACACGCTCCTGCTCGCCGCTCCCCGCGGGTTCTGCGCCGGCGTCGATCGCGCCGTGCTGATCGTCGAGAAGGCCCTCGAGGCCTACGGCGCCCCGGTCTACGTCCGCCACGAGATCGTCCACAACACCTACGTGGTCGAGTCGCTGCGCCGCAAGGGCGCGGTGTTCGTCGAGGACGAGACCACCGTCCCCCAAGGTGCGGTCATCGTCTTCTCGGCCCACGGATCGCCGCCCGAGGCGTTCACCAACTCGCGGCGGCTCGGTCACACCCTGATCGACGCGACCTGCCCGTTGGTCACCAAGGTCCACCACGAGGCCCGCCGGTTCGACCGCGACGGGCTCGAGATCGTCCTGATCGGTCATGCCGGCCACCAGGAGGTGATCGGCACCATGGGGCAGGCCCCGGAGGCGACCCGGCTGGTGGAGACCCCCGAGGACGTCGACGCCCTCGAGCTCGACCCGTCCACGCCGATTGCCACGATCACCCAGACCACGCTGTCGATGGACGAGACCGCCGGGGTGGTCGAGCGGCTGCGGCAGCGCTTCCCGCACCTGCACCAGCCCAAGAGCGACGACATCTGCTACGCGACCCAGAACCGGCAGGACGCGGTCAAGGTGCTCGCCGAGCGGTGCGATCTGATCCTGGTGGTGGGCTCGGAGACCTCCTCCAACAGCAAGCGCTTGGTCGAGGTGTCGCGTGACCGATCGGTGCCCGCCCACCTGATCGACACCGCCGCACAGATCGACCCGTCCTGGCTCGACGGTGTCGAGGTGGTCGGTCTGACCTCGGGCGCGTCGGCTCCGGAGGTCCTCGTCGAGGAGGTCATCGCCTGGTTCCGGCAGCGGGGCACCGACCACGTCGACACGGTGCTGGTGGTCGACGAGGACGTCGAGTTCGCGATGCCCTCCAACCTGGCGCGCAAGCTCGCGGGGTCGTGAGCCCGGTTCAGCCCTGCCCGTCGGCTGGGGTGTCGGCCGCCTGCTCCTGCGCGTCGAGGTAGGCCTCCCACAGCGGTTCGGCGAGCAGGTCGCGCTGCCAGGGACGCAGCCCCGCGCGCTCGCACAGGGCGTGGCCGTTGGGCGGATCGCTGGCCAGCGCGGTCAGCAGCGGCCGGGACGGGCACAGCACCCCTGCCTCCATCCCCAGTTGCTCAGCCACCTCGGTGCGGGCCCGTCGCAGGGCGTCGTGCACGTTGCGATCGCGGTCGGTGAGCCGTCGACCATCGGTCTGGCGGGGTTCGGGGGGGCCCTGCTCGGCCTCCTGCAGCGCGGCGAGCAGCGCAGGTGCGTGCCGGCGCAGGAGCGAACGCCGGCGTGAACTGCGACGCACCAGGTCCTCTTCGGTGCCTGGCGGGTCGGTGGCCAGCGCCCGCAGGACCTCGTCGTGGACCAGTCGGTTGGGCGCGATGTCGTGGTCGCGAGCCAGCGACTCGCGCGCCTCCCACACCGCCCGCAGCCGGGCGCGCTCGCGGGGGTCGAGCCGGCCGGCCCCCTTCACGCGCGTCCAGGAGCGGGTGTCGCGTGCGGTGCGCTGCCGGATCGCAACCACCTCCTGGTCGTACCACTCGGTGCGGTTCGCCGCCGTCAGGCGCTGCTCGAGCTGCGCCCACAGCGCCGGGAGGTAGACCACGTCACTGGCGGCGTAGGCGATCATCTCCTCGGTCAGGGGGCGCTGCGCCCAGTCGGCGCGCTGCAGGGCGCTCTTGTCGCCGTCGAGTGCGAGTCCGAGCGCCTCGTCGAGCAGCGCGCGCAGCCCGGTCGGCAGGCCCAGGATCGCGGCGGCCACCGCGGTGTCGGCGATGCGTTCGGGATGCACACCCTTGGCCGCCAGCGGATCGAGGTCGTTCTCCAGGGCGTGCAGGATGACCGTGCGCTGCGCCAGGAAGTGGTCGAGCTCGCCGAGGTCGTGCAGCCGCACGCCATCGAGCAGGATGCAGCGGCCGGCGACGCCGACCTGCACCAGCGCCGCATCGCGGTGGTAGCGCGCGGCATCCGCCCGTTCGACGTCGATGCCGACGGGGGCATCGCCCTCGGCGCCCAGGCTGGCGAGGGCCGCACGTAGCCGCCCGGGCTCGTCGACCAGCTCGACCTGCAGGGACCCGGACACGGTTGGCTCCGCTCACGGTCACACGGCCGTGGGATCGGGCCGCCACGTGTGTCGAGGCTAGCGCCGTGACCTGGCACCCTGGGGGCCGCCCACGAACGGAAGCCCGCGTGTCCCTGCTGTGCGTGCACCCCCATCCCGACGATGAGTCCATCGCCTGCGGGGGCACGCTCGCGCGCGCCGCCGATCAGGGCCGCCGCCCCGTGGTGGTCACCTGCACCGGAGGCGAGGAGGGCGAGAACCTGGCCGGGATCGACCTCGACGGCCGATCGCTGGCCGACCACCGCCGCCAGGAGCTGGCCGAGGCGCTCGCGCTGCTCGGCGTCGAGGAGCACCACGGGCTCGGCTACCGCGACAGCGGGATGGCCGGCGTCGCGGCCAACGACCATCCCGACAGCTTCCACCTGGCCGACCTGCGGCTCGCGGCGATCCGGCTGGCCGCGATCCTGCGCCAGGTCCGTCCCGAGGTGGTGGTGTCCGACGACCTCGACGGGACCTACGGCCACCCGGACCACGTCAAGGCCCACCGGGTCACCGTGGCAGCGGTGGCCCTGGCCGCCGATCCGCGTGCCCCGCTGCCCGCCGAACCGTGGTCGGTGCCGGCCCGCTACGTGCACACGTTGGGTCGCGGACGGCTGCTTGCGGCCCACCGTGGCCTGCTCGCGGCGGGGTTGGCGTCGCCGTTCGGCGAGCAGCCCGTCGAGGACCCCGCGCTGCTGCCCTTCGGGTCACCCGACGACCACATCAGCGCACGTATCGACGTGCGGCCCTGGCTGGCCCGCAAGCGGGCGGCGATGGCCGCGCACCGCAGCCAGATCGGCCCGGACAGCTTCTTTCTCAACCTCCCCGACGAGCTCGCGGCCGAGGTCTTCGGCGTCGAGGAGTTCGTGCTCGTCGAGCGGTACGGGCAACCGGTCGCGGCCGGTGCCATCACGGGCCGCGACGAGCTGTTCGAGGACGCTGGGTACGGTCACGGGCGCTGAGCCTCGCAGCTCACCACCTCAACGGAGACGACGATGCAGCCGGTGCGCACGGCGGACCCGACCCCGGAGCGCTTCCGGCAGGTCCTGGGACGGTTCGCGACAGGGGTCGGGGTCCTGACCACCGTGGTCGATGGCCTCGTGCACGGGATGACAGCCAACGCCGTCACCTCGGTGTCGCTGGATCCACCGCTGGTGCTCGTGTGTGTCGGCCGCACCGCGCTGATGGCCGAACGGGTGACCCGCTCGGGGTGCTTTGCGATCAGCTTCCTCGCCGCGGAGCAGCAGGGCTTGTCGGCCTGGTTCGCCGATCCGTCGCGGCCGGACGATGCCCGGCAGTTCGCCGGCGTGCCCACCCGGGTGGCGGCCACGGGCGCGCCGGTGATCGAGGGCGGGGTGGGGTTCGTGGACTGTCACGTGCATGCGGTGCACGACGGAGGGGACCACCTCATCGTCGTCGGCCGGGTGCAGGCACTGGGTGAGGGCGGCGCCACCGACCCGCTCGTCTACTACCGCTCGCGGTACGGCACGCTGAGCGAGCAGCCGTGATGCACGTGCGCGAGGTGTCGCTGCGGACCGGGACGCGCCGGATCACGGATGTCACCGCGCACTGCGCGCAGCTCGCCCGCGAGATCGGGGGTGACGGGCTGCTGCACGTGTTCCTCCCGCACGCCACCGCCGGACTCGCGCTGCTCGAGGTGGGAGCCGGTTCGGATGACGACCTCGCGGCCCACCTCGACGTGCTGCTGCCCCGCGACGAGCGCTGGGTGCACCGTCACGGCAGCCCCGGGCACGGCGCGGACCACGTCCTGCCGGCGGTGATCAGCCCGAGCCTGGTACTCGCGGTGGAGGACGGTCGGGTGGTGCTGGGGACCTGGCAGCACGTCGTGGTGGTCGACGCCAACGCCGACAACCCCGTGCGGACCCTGCGACTGAGCCTCCTGCCGGGCTGATCGGCGTCAGTGGGGGGTGCCGAACAGCCGGTCGCCGAAGTCCCCGAGCCCCGGCACGATGTAGGCCTGCTCGTCGAGCCCGGGGTCGATCGCGGCGGTCACGATCCGCACAGCGGGGTTGTCGCCGAGCACGCGCTCGACCCCCTGGGGGGTCGCCACCACCGCCAGCACGATGACCTGCTCGGCCCCTTCGGCGTCCAGGGCTCGGACCGCATCCGAGGCCGAGCCACCGGTGGCCAGCATCGGCTCGAGCACGAGTACCCAGGCCCCGTCGAGCGGCGGCACCTTGAAGTAGTAGCGGCGGGCCTGCAGCGTCTGGGCATCGCGCTCGAGCCCGATCATCCCGACCAGGGCGGTGGGCAGCACGTCGTGCACCCCGCTGAGCAGCCCGAGCCCGGCCCGCAGCACGGGGACGGCCACGATCGTGCGGCCGGGCCCCACCGCGGGGGCCGTGCCCAGCGGGGTCGTGACCTCGCCGGTGGCGCCCGGCAGATCCGCCACCGCCCGCAGGGCGAGCATCGAGCCCAGCCGGCGGGCATGGTGACGGAAGTGCTCGGGAGTGGTCCGCAGATCACGCAGGTTGGCCAGCTGGATGCCGACGATGGGATCGTTCTCGAGCACCGTGATTCGGGACACGACGGACGCCTCGGTTCTGGAGTGGCCCTAGCCTAGGCCTCGGAGGCCACCATGCGTCGATGTGCCCTGCGGCTGCCCGCGGCTCTGGCCGCGGCGCTCGTCGTGGCCGCCGGCGTCGCCTGCACCGACGCGGAACCACCCGACCCGCCCTCACCGCCGGCCGTGTCCCCACCGCCGGCAGCGAGCGGAACCACCCGCGCCACGGTGGTGCTGCCGGCGCTGTCGGGTCCCGACGATCCGCTCGTCGCCGAACTGCGCCGCGACCTGCAGGCCGCCGGGACCGATCGCGACGCCGAGGTGCAGGTGGTGCAGGCCGACGACGACGCGTTCGTCGCCGACCTCGTCGGGCTGTTCGCGGGGCGGGACCGTGACCTCATCTGCGCGCTCGGCTCGGGCGCGAGGGCCGTGGCGACCGCGGCCGCCGACCGACACCCCGGCCGACGCTTCTGTGCCCTGGTTGCGCCGGTGCCCAACGAAGCTCCCGTCACGGTCGACGTGGTCGAGGTGCGCACCGAGGAGCTCGGACACCTCGTGGGCGCCGCCCTCGCGGGCGAGCAGCCGGTGGGGGTCGTGCTCGAGCCCGGCCGGCCCGGCGCGGACCGATTCCGGCAGGGACTCCTCGCCGGGCTCGGGGACACCCCGGTGGTGACCGCTGCGGTCAGCGACGACGACCGGGTCGGTGACGCGGTTGCCGGGGTTCTCGCCGCTGGCGCCGAGACCGTGGTGCTCGACGCCGGGTCGGGGGCGCCGGCGGCCGCG
>SKJO01000268.1 GCA_007121975.1 Nitriliruptoraceae bacterium
CCGGGGTGCTGGCCCCGACCGAGGCCCGGGCGCTGCTCACCGCCCGGGCCGGCGCGCTGCAGGCCGGGCCCGCCACCGCCCAGGACGCCATGGTCGCGGCGGTGCGCGTGTCGCGGCTGGTCGTCGAACTGCTCGTCGACGAGCACGACGACCTCGTGCTCGAAGGAGAGGCGGCCGAGGAGCAGCTCACGGTCGCGGGCTCCCGGGACGCGCTGGCCTGGCTCGAGGGCCGGATCCGCGATGCGGGCGGTGCCTGTGTGCCGCTCGAGGGCTTCGCTCCCTGGCGATCCGAGGTCACCGCTGCGGTCCGGGCAGCGGTGCGCGGGGTTCTGGCGTCGGTACCGCTGCGCACACCGCGCCTGCCGTTGTTCGGTGCCACCACCGGCGGACTGCTCGCCACCTCGACGCAGGCGCAGGCCGCGTTGGTGGCACAGGCCGGCAGCCCACGGCGCTGGCGCGAGGTGCAGCAGGCTCTGGTCGCCGGCGGGGTGGCCGGGGTCGTGGAGCTGCCTCCCGTGACCGGGCTGCGCGGCCTGGCCGGGCGCAGCATGCCCGGGGTGCAGGCCCATGCGGTCGGTGACCACGCTGCCCTGGAGCGGTGCGCGCGAGCCCTGGTCGGGTCCCGCGCGCAGCGTCGTGCCTTCGCTGCCTGACGCGTCAGGCGTCGGTCGGGCTGGCCTTGACCGCGAGCACCGCGCAGTCAGCGTGCAGCAGGATGTCCTGCGAGTTGCTGCCGAGCACGAGCTTGCCGACCGGCGACCGGCGACGCAGACCGATCACGATCAGGTCGGCCTCCTCGTCGCGTGAGGCCTGCAGCAGGTCCTCGGAGGGAGCGTTGCCCCGGGCGTACTCGACCAGCCGGTAGCGGATGCCGCTGTCGGCGAGTCGACGCTCGAGCGCCTCGAACTCCTCGCGGTACTCGATCACCTGCTCGAGTTCGTCGCGCTGTCCCCCGCGCATCGAGTGCACGACGAGCAGCTCGGCATCCCTCAGCTGCGTCTCCTCGATGGCCCGGATCAAGGCCGCACGGCCCTCCGGTGTCCGGATGAACCCCGCCACGATCTTCATGGTGCCCATTCTCCATCGGCCGATTGGCTCGATGCTAGCCGCCTCGCGTGCCGGGGGGTGGAAGAATGCCGATGCGAGGCTTCAGTGCCGCCCGTCGAGGTCCTCGTGCCGGTCATCGTTGCCCTCACGCCGGTCGTCATGGTCGACGTCGTCGGTTGGATCCAGCCCGTCGGCGGTCAGCTGCTGGTCACGGATGGCGCGGTGGGCGAGCCGCAGGCTCTCACGCGACCCGGTGACCGCGAACAGGAACGCGTCGCGCTGGACCACCAGCACCTCGAGGTCGGTCAGCGCCACGACCGTCGCGTTGCGTGGTTGGTCGTGCAGCAGGGCGGTCTCCCCGAAGCCGGCGCCGGACTCCAGGACGCTGACCGGTCGGCCGTCACGGACCACCTGCGCTGCGCCTGACTTGATGGCGTAGTAGGCGTCGCCGGGCTCGCCCTGGGTGATGATCACCGCGCCGGCGGGGTAGCGCTGCCAGCGGCTGCCCCGGGCCACCTGCTCGAGGGCGCCGGGCGCCAGCGCGGCGAGCATCGGCACCCGGCACAGCACCGCCAGCCCATCCTCGGGCAGGGGAGCCTCCAGGTCGAGTCGCCGGATGCGTGGCCACAGCACGGCCCCGGCCACCGGCAGGACCAGCGAGGCTGCGAGCACGGCTCCCTCGGCGCCGAACAGGGCCACGAACACCGGCACCAGCGCCGATCCGACCGCGGTCCCGGCGGTCAGCAGCGCCTCCTGGACCCCGAAGACGCGGGCCAGCACGCCGGGGGTGACCGTGCGCTGCAGCAGGGTGCGCGCCGCGACGTCGACGTAGGCCTTGCCCGCTCCCGCGATGCCGAACAGTACGGCGGCGGTCAGGAACGAGGAACTGAACGTGATCAGCGCGATCGGCACGCTGGTCGCCAGGATCCCCAGCCCGATCGCCGGGGTGAGCCGGCGCCGGCCGATCAGCGACACCGTCGCGCCGGCCCCGACGATCGCGCCGATGCCCAGCGCCGAGGTGAGCAGGCCCGGTCCGGCGGCCCCGGTCGCGAGCAGCTCCAGCGCGATGACCACCGCCAGGACCTCGAGCAGGCCGACGACGACGAACTGCCCCCCGACCAGGGTGCTGAGCACGTTGGCGGCCGGGTCGCGCACCACGGTGCGGATCCCCTCATGGACATCCGCCCAGTAGGAGGGCTCGTCTCCGGCACGGTCGGCGGCCCCGATCTCGAGTCCGGGATCGGGTGTGGCCGCCTCGATCCCGCGGGTTGCGAGCGCGGAGAGCAGGCCGGCGACGGTCATCGCGAGGAACAGGACGCCGGCGCTCACCGCCAGCATCAGCACGCCCGCGAGCGCCGGGCCGGCGAAGTCGGCGGCGCCCTCGGTGGTGGTCGATGCGGTGTTGCCCGCGGTCAGCTCCTCCGGGGTACGGGCGATCTCGGGCAGCAGCGCGTAGTGCGCCGGCCGTGACAGGGTCATGGCACAGGCTGCGGTTGCGCTCGCCACGCACACCACCCAGAAGGGCGCGGCGAGCAGCAGCGTCCCGGCGGTCAGCAGGTTGGTGGCCGCCTGAGCGAGGTAGCCGAGGCGCAGGGCCCGGGGACGTGGCACCCGGTCGGCGAGCACCGAACCGAGCGGAGCGACGAGCGTGGCCGGGATGAGCTGCGCGACCGCGATGATCCCGGCGGCTCGGGCGCCCCCGATCCCGTGCGCCCAGACCAGCAGCGCCACCCAGGTCGCCATCTCCGCGGTCCCGAACAGCCCGAAGGCTGCCAGCGCCCGGCGCATCGCCGGGTTGCGCAGGACCGCGGCCAGCGTGACGAGTGCGGTCGGTCGCGCGACCCGGAGGGAGTCCTCGGGCTCCGCGGTGTCCATCGTGCTCCCCCCGTGCTGATCGGCGGCGGGACGTTAGTCCAACGTCCTGTGCGGTGCGCAGACCCGAACCCCGGTCACCTCCCACCACCCGCGGAATCCCCCATGCGCCAGCGCACCGAGCAGGTCTCGCCCCTGCCCGTCGCACCGGTCGTGCGTCCCCTTCTGCTGATGCGCTGGCAGGCCCTGACCTACCTGCACTGGGCTCTGGACCCAGCACTGGTCGCCGCTCGCCTGCCCGCGGGGCTGGTCCCCGACGAGTCTGGCGGGCGGGCCTACGTGGGACTGGTGCCCTTCGAGATGGCGGGAATCCGGCTCGGGCCGGGCCGCCTGCCCCTGCCCCAGGGCCGGTTCCCGGAGACCAACGTGCGCACCTACGTCATCGGTCCCGATGGGGGCCGGGGCGTGTACTTCCACTCGCTGGACATCACGCGGCTCGCGCCCGTGGTGGTGGCCCGGCTCGGCTACCAGCTGCCCTACACCTTCTCGCAGATGCGCCTGGCGCGCCGCGGGGATCGACTGGCCTACCGCGCGACGCGGCGCTGGCCGGCCCCGCGCGGCGCCTCGAGCCACGTCATCGTCGAGGTGCAGCAGCCGCTCGGACCGGACGACACCACCGAACTCGACCACTTCCTGTCCGCCCGGTGGTCGTTGTACACCGCGCTGCCGGGCGGGGCGATCTGGCGGGCCCGGGTCGACCACGCGCCCTGGAAGCTGCACGCGGCGCGGGTGCGCCACCTCGACGACGAGTTGGTCGCTGCGGCCGGCTACCCGACCGGGCTCGGTGAGCCCGACCACGTACGGGTCGCCGATGCCGTAACGGTGCGCGTGGGTGCGCCGCGCCGCGTGGGCTGAGCCGACCCGAGCTCAGCGCTCGGGGTCGTCGGGCGCGTCGACGGCCTCGCCAAGGTCCTCTTCGGGGGCGTCCGCCTCGGGCATGTCGTCGGGTGCGTCGGACCCATCGGACTCGTCGGGGTCGTCGGGTGCGTCGGACTCGTCGGGGTCGTCGGACTCGTCGGGGTCGTCGGACTCGGGATCCTTGGGCGGACCGTGCCGCTCCCAGTAGCGCAGGCCCACGACCCCGATCACCACCACGAGGATCGCGATGAGGTTGTTGCGCGACAGGCCGAGGTAGCGCTCGGCGGTGTCGATGCGCAGCAGCTCGATCCAGCCCCGGCCGATCCCGTAGCCGATCAGGTAGACGAACAGCAGCGAGCCGCGGCGGCGCAGCCAGCCCTTGCGGTCGATCCACAGCAGCACGCCGACCAGCCCCAGGTTCCACAGCGACTCGTAGAGGAAGGTGGGGTGGAAGGTGGTGGCGTCGGTGTAGCCGGGGCGCCGGAAGCGTTCCTCGACCTCGAGCGCCCAGGGTACGTCGGTCGGGCGGCCGTAGAGCTCCTGGTTGAAGTAGTTGCCCCACCGTCCGATCGCCTGGGCCAGGGGCAGCGCCGGCGCGAAGGCATCGAGCATGGCCGGCAGGTCGGCCTTCACACGCCGCAGGTAGAGGATCACCGCCAGCGCACCGCCAGCAAGCCCCCCGAAGAAGGTCAGCCCACCCTGCCAGATCGCCAGGATGTCGCCCGGTCGGGTCAGGAAGTCGTCGAACCGAGGGATCACATACCCGATCCGCGCGCCGATGAGCCCGCCGATCAGCGCGAGCATCCCGGCCCGCTCGGCCACGGCCGGCTCACCGCCGAAGCGCGCGTAGCGCGACACGAGCAGCTGGAAGGCCAGCAGCGCGCCGACGGCGATCAGCAGCCCGTACATGCGCAGGTCGAGCGGGCCCAGCGACAGCCCGCTGAACGGCGGCGGAGGGATGTTGGCGACCACGGACACCGGCAGATCCTCGTCGGGTGCGGCGGGAAGGTAGCCCTCCTGGCAACGCCTGAGGCTCCCGGCCACTTCCCACGGCCCGGGTATCCCGGGCTCCGAAGCGTCCTGCGCGCCGTACCTTCGGCATCCGGAGGTGCGACGTGCGACTGCGGTGGGCGGGATGGTGGGATGACCTGCGGGACTCGCTGTGGCTGATCCCGGCGCTCGGCGTGGTGATCGCGGCGGCGCTGGCCGGGGTGCTCTCTAACCTGGAGCCGTTGCCCGACGCGGTGCCCGAGGTGTTCGTCTTCGGCGGCACGCCCGACGGAGCGCGCGCCGTGCTCACCTCGCTGGCCGGTGCGACCATCACCGTGGTCGGGCTGGTGTTCTCGCTGACGGTCATCGCCCTGCAGATGGCGGCGTCGCAGTTCACGCCGCGGCTACTGCGAACCTTCCTGCGCGACCGACGGGTGCAGGTGGTGCTCAGTGGCATGATCGCCTCGGCGGTGTACGCCGTGGGCGTGCTGCGCACCGTGCGGTCCGAGGGCACCGGGGTCGAGCCCTTCGTGCCGCGCCTGGCGGTCAACGTGGCCCTGCTCTTCTCCTTCGCGGCCGTCGGGCTGCTGGTGTTCTACCTGCACCACGTCACGCGGCGCCTGCGCGTCGACGTGGTCATGACCGAGATCGTGACGCTGAGCGTGGCGCAACTCACGTCGGTCGACGGCGCTCGGGCCCGGTTGCCCGACGTGCAGGCCCCCGGTCCGCCCGCCGGCGCCGTCCCCGTCCCGTCCCGCCGCGGGGGCTACCTGCAGTTGGTCGATATCGAGGGACTCGCCCGTGAAGCGCGTCGCCGCGGGATCCGGGTCCGGGTGCGTCCGGCGCTGGGCACCTGGGTCACGGCCGGCACCACCCTGGCCTGGGTGTGGAGCGACGGGGAGGGTCCCGGTGATCGCGACGCGTTGGCCGGCCTCGTGCACCGGTGGCTGCACCTGGGCATGGACCGCACCGAGTCGACCGATCTCGCCTTCGGGCTGCGCCAACTGCAGGACGTGGCGACGCGGGCGTTGTCGCCGGGCCTCAACGACACGTCCACCGCCGTGCTCGCGCTCGGCCAGATGTCCGCGGTGATGTGCAGCTACGCGGCACATCCCCTGGGCGATGACGTGGTCGAGGACGATGACGGCCACCTGCGTGCCTCGGTCTCCCGACCCGGCTTCGCCGCGTTGCTCGAGCTGGTCGTGGGGCCACCCCGGCGCTACGGAGCCTCGGACCCCGAGGTGCTCGCCGCGCTGCTGACCCTGCTGATCGACCTCGCAGAGCAGGTCGCCGACGCCGGCGACCGTGCGGCGGCCGTGCGCGCACAGGTGGAGCGGGTGCTGGCCACCGCCGCGCTGCCCGACGCGAGGGACCGTGCCCGCATCGAGCACCTCGGCTCGCTCGTCCGCGCGACGCTCGACCACGGGACGCGACCGCCGTCGGTCACCAGCGCTTCGTGACGGCACGGCCGTGCTCGGCCACCGTCGTCACCTCGGCGTCGTCGAGCCTGCCGGGCAGCGGACGGCGCCCGATGCCGGGGGTGTCGGGCACGTCGAGGTGGCCGTCCACCAGCTCGAAGGGCTCGGTGAGGTCCTCG
>SKJO01000378.1 GCA_007121975.1 Nitriliruptoraceae bacterium
AGCAGCACGAACGCCCGGGCGCCGGGCAGGCCGGCCTCGGCGACCGCGACCGCGCCGCGGAGGGTGGCCGCCAGCGTGGTGCCGCCGACGACGCCCTGCAGCAGCTCGCGCTGGCCCCGTTCGAACGCCCGGTCGCGACGCTCGTCGGTCACGTCCCGCGCGACAGCGTGGATCAGGCCGTGAACGTCGACGGGCGAGGCCGACCAGCGCAACCAGCGGTACCCGTCGTCGGCCGCGCGGATCCGGTGCTCGAAGCCGACCACCGACCGGCCGTCGTCCAGCGCCGCCAGCACCTCGCGGGTGGCTGATCGGTCCTCGGGATGGACCAGCTCGGCCAGGGGCCGCGTCAGCAGCTGCTCGGGGGTCCACCCCAGGGTCCGCTCGAAGGCCGGGTTGACCCGGCGCAGGAGCCCGTCCCGGTCGGCGATGCACAGCAGGTCCCGGGCCGCGACGAACAGCCGCTCGAGGCCGTGGCGGGAGCGGCTGGCACGCAGCGCGCGCTGCAGGTCGGGGTAGAGCTCGGCGAGCAGGTCGAACCAGACCCGGTCCGCCTCCCGACCCGCCCCGAACACGCCGACCGCGGCGACGAGCCCGTGATCGAGGCTCAGCGGCAGGTACAGCGCCGAGGTCAGGCCCGCCTGACGTGCGGCCTGCGCCCGCCGGAAGGTCGGATCGGCGAACAGGTCGTCGACCATGACCGGGGCATCGGTGCTCAACGCCGCCATCGGCGGGCTGGTCGCCTCCAACCCGACCGTCCGGGACGCCGCCTCGAAAGCCTCGAGCGCCCCACCCCCGGCATGGTGGCAGATCAGCAGGTCGGGGGCCTGCGCCTCGCGTTCGCGGAGCCAGACCTCCCCGACCCGCAGCCCGGTCGTGGCCAGGACGCTGCGCACCAGCTGGTCGAGCAGCGGCGCCGGCGCGAGGCCGTCGGCGACGTCGGCGGTGATCCGCTGGCGCAGCCGCAGCGCCCACTGCGCGGCGCGCTGGTCGGTGGCGTCCTCCACGTGCAGGACCGCCGGCTCGGTCGAGGCCGTGAGCACCAGGCGGGTGAAGCGGCCGTGCCGGGGCTGGTCGGGATCGAGCACGACGTCCCGGCGCTCGGCGAGCGCCGCGCGCAGCGCCTCGGCGGACTCCTGGCCGATCCATGCGGTCGTGACCTCGCCCAGCCCTCGCCCGACCAGCGTTCCCGGGCCACCCCCGGCCAGCGCCGGGGCCGCCGCGCTGCCGGCGAGCACGGTCCCGTCGCCGGCCAGCAGCAGGGTCGCGCCGGCAGCGGAGAGGTCCGGACCGCGGGATCGAGGGTGCACGCTGCCTCCTGCCCCACACTGCTCCCGGTACCGACGCTACCCGGCGCCGGACGGTGCCGGGGCACCCGGCGCCAGCGCGATGAACGCGTCCAGTGCGGTGGGGTCGGCCAGCGCGCCGGGGTTGACCACGGCAGCCAGCGGCTCGCCGGCCAGCAACCGCTTGACGGGCACCTCGAGCTTCTTGCCCGAGATCGTGCGGGGGATGCCCGGCACGACGTGCAGCGCATCGGGGACGTGGCGGGGCGAGAGCTGCTCGCGGATGGTCCGGGCGATCGTGCGACGTAGGTCATCGTCGAGCTGCCGCCCCGACGCGAGCGTCACGAACAGCAGCAGCTCGCCGGGGCCGCCGGCCGGGTCGTCGTGGTGCACGACCACACTGTCGGTGATGCCCTCGATGGCCTCCACCACGGAGTAGAACTCGCTGGTCCCCATCCGCACCCCCCCACGGTTGAGGGTCGCGTCCGAGCGACCGGTGATCACGCAGGTCCCGTGTTCGGTGATCTCGATCCAGTCGCCGTGGGTCCACACCCCGGGGTGGTCCTCGAAGTAGGCGGCGCGGTAGCGCGCCCCGTCGGGATCGTCCCAGAAGGCCACCGGCATCGAGGGCATCGGCGCGGCGATGACCAGCTCGCCCCGCTCGCCGGTGACCGGTCGGCCGGCGGAATCCACCGCCTGCACGTCGGCCCCCAGGCAGCGGCAGGCGATCTCGCCCGCATGCACCGGCAGCACCGGTGCCGCACCGACGAACGCGGTGCACACGTCGGTGCCGCCCGACACCGAGGCCAGCAGCAGGTCGTCACCGACGTGCTCGTACACCCAGCCGAAGCCCTCGGGGGGCAGCGGCGCGCCGGTGGAGCCGACCTGGGTCAGCGCCGAGAGATCCAGCTCCCGGCCCGGCGACAGCCCGGCCTTGCGGCAGGCGAGCAGGAACGGCGCGCTGGTCCCGAACACCGTCACGCCGGTGTCGGCGGCCAACCGCCACAGCTCGAGCAGGTCGGGGTGGCCCGGATCCCCGTCGAACAGCACGATGGTCGCGCCGACGGTCAGCCCCGACACGAGGTAGTTCCACATCATCCACCCGGTGGTGGTGAACCAGGTGAAGCGCTCGCCCGGACCCAGGTCCTGGTGCAGGCCGAGCACCTTGAGGTGCTCGAGCAGGATGCCCCCGTGCCCGTGCACGATGGCCTTGGGCAGCCCGGTGGTGCCCGAGCTGTACAGCACGTACAGCGGATGGTCGAAGGGCACCGGGGTGAAGCTCGGCGCAGCCGGTTCGGCGAGCAGGTCCACCCAGGCCAACGCGTCGGGGAACCGGTCGGGGTCGTGGCGGCCGTCGTGCCCGGCCCGGTCGTCGAGGTAGGGCAGCACGACGGTGGCCTCGAGGGTCGGCAGCGCCGCCCGGATCGCCGCCACCTCCTCGCGGCGCTCCACCGCCTTGGTGCCGTAGCGGTAGCCGTCGACCACCAGCAGCACGCGCGGCTCGATCTGCTGGACGCGGTCCACGACGCTGCGCACCCCGAACTCCGGGGCGCACGAGGACCACACCGCTCCGATCGACGCGCAGGCCAGGAAGGCCACCAGGGTCTCGGGGATGTTGGGGGCGTAGGCCACGACGCGGTCGCCGACACCCACCCCCAGGCGCCGCAGCCCGGCCGCGGCGCGGGCGACCTGATCGGCGAGCTCGGCGAAGCTCAGCGTCACGTCCGGACGCGACTGCGAGCGGGCGATCACCGCCGGCGCGTCGTCACGGCGGCGCAGCGCGTGCTGGGCGTAGTTCAGGGTCGCCCCGGGCCACCACGACGCACCGGGCATCGACCGCGTCGAGAGCACCTGGCGCGGAGGGTCGTGGAACTGCACGTCGAACTCGCGGGCGACCTCGGCCCAGAAGGTGTCGAGGTCGCGCACCGACCACTGCCACAGCGCGTGGTAGTCGGGCAGATCGAGCCCGTGTTCGGCGGCCACGCGGTGGGCGAACCGGCCGATCCGCGTGTTCGCCCACGCCTCGGTCGGCGGGTCCCACAGCCGCGTTCCCTGCTGCACCTCGGCCACGCCACTCCTCCTGTGCGCTCCCGGAGCCAACGCTACTGCCCGGCGCTGCTCAGCGTCGACGGCCGGTCGCGCGCGACAGCCAGCGGCTGGTGCCCGGCAGCCAGCGGTTGACCTCGGCATAGACCCGCAGCAGCGGGGGGTGGAACACCTCGCGGCGCGGCCGGTGGATCGTGCGCACGATCACCTCGGCGCACTCCGCCGGCGTCGATCGGGAGATCGGCGCCGCGATCCACGGGATGTGCTCGTGGCTGTCGGGGTTGGCCACGAAGTACTCGCTGGACACCTCCCCGAACAGCACGTGGCAGCTGTGCACGCCGGTGCCGACCAGGTCCTGCGACAGCGACTCGTGCAGCCCCCGCAGCGCCCAGCGCGAGCAGGCGTAGGCGACCGACGACGGCCACGCCAACAGCGACGCGGGCGAGCCCACGTGCACGATCACCCCGCTGCCGGCGGCCAGCAGGTCGGCCAGGAACGCGTAGGTGTGGTGGTAGGCGGCGCGGAAGGGGGCATCGAGCATCCGCTCCATGTCCCCGGGTGGGGTGTCCTCGAGCCAGCGCCAGGCGCCGGCGCCGGCCGAGTTGATCAGCACGCCGGGGGTGCCGTAGGAGCTCCGGACCCGCTGCGCCATGGCCAGCACCGCCTCGGCGTCTCCGGCATCCAGCGGCTCGACCACCGGGTCGCCGCCGAAGCGCGCCACCCGCTCGGCGACCTCCTCGAGCCGCTGCTGCCGGCGGGCGACGAGCACCACCCGCCAACCGAGCGCTCCGAGCGCCTCGGCGCTGGCCGCGCCGATCCCGCTCGACGCGCCGGTCACCACCGCGAGCCGCTGTGCCACGTCGCCACCTTCCTCCCTCGGGACCACGAGGCTAGGCCAGGCGGCCGCGCACGATCCAGACGCCTCACCCGGTCTGCAGCGCCGCGAAGGCGTCCAGCCCGCCCTCGTAGCGCCGCAGCAGCTCGGCGCGCAGGCTCGCGTGCGCCGGATGCGCCAGCTGCGGGTCGACCAGGATCGTGCGACGCGCGATCTCCCGGGTCAGCGAGATCAGCGGCAGATCCTCGGCGAGGTCCGTGAGCTTGAGGTCGGGCAGCCCGGACTGCGCGGTGCCGAACAGCTGGCCGGTGCCCCGGATCTCCAGGTCGCGCTGCGCGAGCTCGAAGCCGTCGCTGCTCGCGGCCACCGCCTCGAGCCGCTCGAGCGTGCGCGCCTCGAGCGGTCCGGCGTTGAAGCCCGCGAACAGCACGCAGTAGCTGGCGTGGGGCCCGCGCCCGACCCGGCCACGCAGCTGGTGCAGCTGGCTGATGCCGAAGCGCTCGGCGTCCTCGATGATCATCAGCGACGCCTCGGGCACGTCCACGCCGACCTCCACCACCGTGGTGGACACCAGCACCGGCGCCTGCCCGGACCGGAAGCGGGCCATCGCCCGCTCCTTGTCGGCGGGACGCATCCGGCCGTGCAGCTGCTCCACCTCGAGGTCGGGGAAGACCTCGGTGGACAGCCGCCGGTGTTCAGCCGACACCGAGGTGGCGGGCACCGCATCGCTGGGCTCGATCAGCGGGCAGACCACGTACACCCGCCGTCCCGCGGCGACCTCCTGGCGCACGAACGCCTCGAGCCGCTCCCGGCGGTGGGCCTCGTCGGGCCCGATGAGCTGGGTGCGGATCGGCTGACGGCCGGGAGGCAGCTCGTCGAGCACGGTGACGTCGAGGTCGCCGTACAGCGTCAGCGCCAGCGAGCGCGGGATCGGCGTCGCGGTCATGACCAGCACGTCGGGCATCGACGGGCGGGCGGCCCCCAGTGCCACCGCCGCCTCGGCCAGGGGCCCCTCGGTGGCCTTCTCCCGCAGCCGCACCCGCTGGGAGACCCCGAAACGGTGCTGCTCGTCGACGACCACCACCCCGAGGTCGGCGAAGCGCACGCCCTCCTCGAGCAGGGCATGGGTGCCGATGATCAGGTCCACCTCGCCGCTGAGCAGCTCGGCGAGGATCCGTCGCCGCTCCCGCAGGGTGGTCGAGGAGGTCAGCAACTCGAGGCGCAGCCCGTCGGGCAGGTTCACCCCCAGCGGCGCCAGCAGCTCGCTCAGGGTATGGCGGTGCTGCTCGGCGAGGACCTCGGTCGGCGCCATCAGCGCCGCCTGCCGGCCGTGGTCGACCGCGCAGAGCATGGTCCAGACCGCCACCAGCGTCTTGCCCGATCCGACGTCCCCCTGCAGCAGCCGGTGCATCGGCAGCACCCCACCCAGATCCTCGCCGATGCCGGCCACGGCCCGCTGCTGCGCCGCGGTGGGCGTGAAGGGCAGCTCCGCGAGCAGTCGGCGGGCCCAGCCCCCGCCGACCGGTCGGTTGTCGAGCCCGACGGTGTCGGCCTCGAGGTGGGCACGACGCCAGTGCAGCCCGAGCTGGATGGTGACCAGCTCGTCGAACACCAGGCGGCGCCGGGCCGCGTCACGCTGCGGGTGTCCGTCGGGTTGGTGGATGCTGCGCAGCGCCGCGTCCAGCGGCCACAGCTCGTGCTCTGCGAGCCAGTCGGCCGGCAGCCAGTCCTCGACCGGCTCGAGCCGGTCGAGTGCCGCGGCGATCAGCGCAGCGAGCCGGGTGCTGGGCAGCTCGTCGGTGGCCCGGTACACCGGCAGCAGTTGCCGGTGGGCGAGCCGATCCACGACCGCGGCGAGCTCGTCGCCGTGGACGACGCGCCCGAGCTCCTCGATGTCCGGCGCGCTCATCCGCCAGCGTCCGGCATAGGGCTCGAGCGTGCCCGAGCAGCGCACGATCGTGCCCGGCGGGAGGCGCTGTGGCCGCCACCGCTGGTTGAAGAAGGTGACCGAGAACCGCGCCCCGCTGCGGTCGCGGACCTCGGCGATCGACAGGTGCAGGTACCGACGGCGCTTGCCGCGCGGCTCGACCCGCCGCGTCTCCCACGCAAGGATCTCGCCGACCAGCGTGGCCCGATTCTCGCTGCCGGCCCCGGCCCCGGCCCCGGCCCCGGCCCCG
>SKJO01000458.1 GCA_007121975.1 Nitriliruptoraceae bacterium
ACTGCGGCGCGTGGCCTTCTTCGGCGAGGCGCTGAGCCACGGCATCGTGCCGGGAGTGGCGCTGGCCACCCTGGTCGGCTTCTCGCCGGTGCTCGGTGCGGCGGGGAGTGCCGCGGTGATGGTCGCGGGGGTCAGCGGTGCGAGTCGGGTGCGCCGCGTCGGGGAGGAGACCGCCGTCGGCCTGCTGCTGGTGGGCATGCTGGGCCTGGGCGTGCTGATCATCTCGCGCTCGGGATCCTTCGCGGTTGACGTGACCGCGTTGCTGTTCGGTTCGGTGCTCGGGGTGCGCACCGAGGACGTGGCGGTAGCGGGGGTGGCTGCGGCCGTCACGGTGGCGGTCACCCTGGTGGGCTACCGCGCCTTCCTGTCGCTGACCGCCGACGAGCGGGTCGCGGCGCTCGCGGGGTTCGCCCCGCGGGTGACCCAACTGTGGCTGCTCGCGGTGATCGCGATGGCGGTGGTCGCCTCGTTCCGGACCATCGGGGCGCTGCTGGTGGTCGCGCTGCTGGTGGCGCCCGCCGCTGCGGCCGTGCAGGTGACCCGCCGGGTGCCCGTCACGATGGCGCTGGCGGTACTGCTGGCCTGGACGGCGGTGCTGGCGGGCCTGCTTGCCAGCTACCACCTCGACCTCGCCGCCGGTGGGGCGATCGCGGTCTGGGCGGTGCTGCAGTTCCTGGCCGTGGCGGGGCTGCGGGGCGCGACGAGGCGTCGGCGCCGTGGTGTCGGATCGCCGGCGCGCTCGACGGTCTGAGGCCGGGTCGCTCGTCGGTCGCTCGGGCACCGACGGGTTGGCGCGATCGCCGAACGTCGGATAACGTCACCCAATGATAGGAATGATTCCTATTCGCAGTAACGATCGACAAGGAAGGGAGACATCGTGCGCGCACGATTCCGGTTCCGTACCGCCGCCACGGGCGTTGCGGTCGCCGCGCTGCTGCTGGCCGCATGTGGGGGTGCTGACGAACCCGACGAGGCAACGTCCGACGACGAGGCGCTCGCCATGTCCGAGGACGACCTCGTCGAGGAGTCCGACACCGACGCGGTCGAGGAAGCCGACCACGAGGACGTCGACCACGACGAGACCGCCGACGACCACGCCGAAGCGGCCACCGACGAGGATCTCGAGGCGTCCAGCGAGCACCCGGCCGACGACGTCGAGGAGGTGGCAGACCCGCAGCTGCGGCTCGTGGTCGCCGATGCCGTCGACCCCGTGGTGCACGTGGTGGACCTGGCCACCGAGCAGGTGCTCGACACCTTCGAGGTGGCCGCGCCCGGCGCCGCCCTGTACCGCGGCAGCGAGCACCGGGTGGTGGCGGCCGTGCAGACCGACGGCGACACCGTCGACTTCCTCGATGCCGGCAGCTGGGCGGTCGGACACGGTGACCACGCGCACTACTACGTCCGCGAACCCCGGCTGCTCGACGCGAGCCTGGACACCGGCACGCCGATCCACCTCACGGCCGACTTCGGGCAGTTCGTGATCTTCGGTGACGACGCCGGCTCGGCGTTCCTGATCGAGGAGGATCTGCTCGTCGAGGAGGAGCGCCTCGACGGCGACGTGGTCGAGACCGGTGCCCCGCACCACGGCGGTGCGGTGCTGCTCAGCCCGGAGCTGCTCGCCATCTCCGGTCCGGCCGAGGGACAGGAGGGCGGGCTGCCCGACGAGGTGTGGGTGCTGCACGAGGGCGAGCAGGTCGGCACCTTCGCGTGCCCCGGGCTGCACGGCGAGGTGAACGGCGGGACCTGGGCCGCGTTCGCCTGCTCGGATCGGCTGCTGCTGCTCACGGCACACGGCGACCACGCCGACCCCCGCGAGGTGTTCTACCCCGACGAGCTCGGGGAGGACTTCCGCCTCGGGTACGTACGCGCCGTGGACGACAGCGACGTGTTCGTCTCGAGCCGTGGGGACACGCTGGTGTTCGTCGATGCCGATGCCGGTGAGCTGACCGCCGTCGAGCTGCCCGCCGACACGGCCACCCGCTCGGTGGTGGACGACGACGGCAACGTGCTGGTGCTCACCGTGGACGGCATCCTGCACCTGTTCGACCCGGCGTCCGGCGAGCTGGTGGCGTCCAGCGACGAGCCGGTGACCATCGACGACGGCGACGACGCCCCGCGCTTCAACCTCGTCGGTGGCCGAGACCGCGCCTACGTGCCGTCCCCGAGCGAGGGGGTCGTGCACGAGTTCGCCACCAACGACGGGCTACGCCTGGCGCGCACCATCGACCTGGGTGGCGCCCCGGCCAACCTCGCCTACCTCGGCGGGTGGCCCCAGTGATCTCGCTGCGCGCGGGGATGCTGGCCGCCGTGCTCGTCCTGCTCACCGCCTGCGGTGGCGGGGACGAGCCGGTGGCCGGCGGCGACCCCTCCTCCGGCGAGTCGGCGGCCGACGCGACCGAAGCGGACGGCAGCGGCGAAGCGGCGCTGGTCGTGGTGACCATGAACGTGCTCGCCGACATCGTCGACACCGCGATCGGCGACGTGGTCGAGGTCGTCGACGTCATGCCCCGCGGGGTCGACCCGCACTCCTTCGAGCTGTCGGCGAGCGCCGCCGAGCAGCTCAACGACGCCGACCTCATCGTCGTCAACGGCCTGAACATGGAGGAGGGCATCCTGCCGATCGTCGAGGCGGCGGCTGCCGACGGCATCGAGGTCCTCGAGATCGCACCGCTGGTCGACCCGATCCCCTACCGCGACATCGGCCTCGATGACGACGTGACCATGCTCGACCCGCACGTGTTCAACGACGTGCGCCGCATGGTCGCGGTGCCCGGGCTGGTCGTGCAGCGCCTGACCGAGGTGGTGGCGTTCGACGCCACGATCCTCGCCGAGCTCGACCAGCGGGTCGAGGTCGCCCGCGAGCAGCTCGAGCAGCTCGACCGCGACGTCGAGCAGATCCTCGAGGTGGTGCCGCCCGATCGCCGCAACCTGGTCACCAACCACCACGTCTTCGGGTACTTCGCCGAGCGCTACGACTTCACGGTCATCGGTGCGGTGATTCCCGGCGGGGCGACTCTGGCCAGCCCCAGCGCCGCGGACCTCGCCGACCTGGTCGAGGCGATCGAGCGTGCCGGCGTACCCACCCTCTTCGCGGACGCGAGCTCGCCGACGCAGCTGGTCGACGCGCTCGCCGGTGAGGCATCGATCGACGTCGAGGTGGTGTCGCTGTGGACCGAGTCGCTGTCGCCCGAAGGGGAGGGGGCGGAGACCTACGAGCAGATGATGCGCGACAACGCCCGTCGCATCGCCGACGGGCTGAGCCGATGAGCCGCGTCACCGTCGAGGACGTCACGGTGCGCTACGACACCGGCCCGATCGTGCTGCAGGTGGATCACCTGGCGCTCGAGGCCGGGACCCTCACCGCCCTGGTGGGGCCCAACGGGTCGGGCAAGTCGACCCTGCTGCAGGTGCTCGCCGGCCTGCTGCCCGTCCGGACCGGGGCGGTCAGGTTCGCTGGCGGTCGGCGACCCCGGCACGCGGTGGCGATGGTGTTCCAGTCGAGCCCGCTCGACGCCGGACTGCCGCTGACGGTGGCGGAGGTGGTTGCGATGGGCCGCTATCCCCACCGGGGTCTGCTCGGTCGCTTCCGCGCCGAGGATCGTGCCGCCGTCGATCAGGCCATGCGGCAGGTCGAGGTCGCGTCGCTGGCGACCCGTCAGCTCGCCGAGCTCTCCGGCGGTCAGCGACAGCGGGTCCTGACGGCCCGGGCGCTGGCCCAGCGGGCGCCGATGCTGCTGCTCGACGAGGTCCATACCGGCGTGGATGCCGGCAGCGAGCAGCTGATCCGTGCGGCGGTGGCCGACGAGCGTGCGCGCGGTGCGGTCGTGGTCGCGGCCACCCACGACCTCGAGGTGGCCGCGCAGGCCGATCAGGTGGTGCTACTTGCCGGACGGCCGGTGGCCTGTGGCCCGGCCACCGAGGTCCTGGCGCCAGCCCGACTCGCCGACGCCTACGGCCCCGGGGTGGCCATCACCTGAGCGTCGGAGCCCTGGCGTGGGGCACGCGCCAGAGCTCCCTGGACGTGGGGTGGCGGCGCTGAGCTGGGCGGCCTCGGCCGTGGGCTCGCGCCGGTCGGCTACCAGCTGGCCTTGCGGATCCCGGGCAGCTCACCGGCGTGGGCCTTCTCGCGGAAGGCGATGCGGTCGAGCTCGAAGCGGGTGAGCACCCCGCGGGGGCGGCCGGTGGTCCGCCCGCGGCTGCGCACCCGGGTAGGGCTGGCGTCGCGGGGCAGCTTGTTCAACGACCGCCGGGCCGCGGCCTTCTGCTCGGGTGTCGCGTTGACGTCCTTGATCACGGCCAGCAGCTCCGCGCGCCGTGAGGCGTAGCGTGCGACGGTGCGCTTGCGCTGCTCGTTCTTCGCGATCTTGCTCTTCTTGGCCATGGTGGACTCCGTGGAGGTCGGGGAGAGGGTGTCGGGAGGGGGCGTGACGGGCGGTCGGGAGGGGCGCCGTGGCGCACGGCGTCCACGGGTGCTCCTCACCGCGACGGCCCCCACTCGTCGAATGCGGCGAGGTGGATGCCGAGGCCGACCTCCCGCAGCGCCTGGCGCGGGTCGGCGCCGGCCTCCGTGGCTTCGTCGGCAAGCACCTGGATGGTGGTCAGCAGGGCGTCGAGGAACCCGTGCGCGTCGACCGCGAGCGCGTGGCGGGCGATGTCGTGTGCCACCTCGAGGTCGTTGTCGATCGCTGCGGTGGTCACCGCCAGGGCGTCGTGCACGACCTGGATGCTCGGGTCACCGGCCGATGGTGGTTGGGGCACGGGGGCCTCGCTCGTCGATGCCGGGGAGGGCGGGAGGATAGCAGGAACAGGAACTATTCCGATCTCGTTGCTGGTCCGGGGCCGGGACGTCGCGCGGTCGTGGCCGATCACCTGTCCCGATGGACGCCCGGTCCTGCGCGGGCACCCAGGCCGTGCGCTACACCGGTCGCACCGCGCACGAGGCTCGTTCATGTCGATCCGGTCCCTCCCCGACCGACCCCTGCCCGACCGATCCCTGCCCGGCCGAACCCTGCCTGGTCGGTCCCTGCCTGGTCGACGCCTCCGTGTCGTCGACTGGGTGCTCAGGCGCCTGTCGTGCGGCGGGTCATCGGTGGAGGCGGAGGTGGCGGCTCTCGACGACCTGCTCGCCGAGGGGGACGTCTGCTGCGACATCGGTGCCAGCTTCGGGCTGTACACCCTGGCTGCGGCACGGTCGGTCGGGCCGACCGGGCGCGTGCTGGCGTTCGAGCCGTTGGCCGGGCCCCGGCGGTTCCTCGCCCAGAGCGTGCGCTGGCTGCGGGCGACCAACGTCGAGGTGCACCCCGAGGCGTTGGGTGATGAGCGGCGCGCTGCGAGGATGAGCCTGCCGACACGGCGCGGGCTGCCGGTCCCGGGCCGAGCATTCGTCGCCGACCACGCCAACGGGCTCGGATCGAACCTGGAGTTCGCGCACCAGCGCAGCGTCGAGGTCGGGGTTTCGAAGCTCGACTCGGTGGTCGAGCAGCGCCAACTCCACCGCGTCGATCTCGTGAAGATCGACGTCGAGGGCTACGAGCTGGCGGTCCTTCGTGGGGCGGCACGGACGCTGCGACGCTTCCACCCGGTCGTGTTGCTCGAGATCGAGGACCGCCACCTGGCCCGGTTCGGTGCGGACAGCTCGATGGTGGTGGACGCGATGGCCGGCTACGGCTATCGGATGCACGCGTTGGTCGACGGACGGTGGCAGGCGATGGACGCCGTGACCGACCACAGCCGCAACTACCTGTTCGTTCCGGGGTGAGCTGCCACCCCGCTTCGACGGGTTGCAGGGGGCGAGGATGCATGCTTCCGCAGACTGCGCGGAGATAGGGCGACAACCCTCCGCGTTCGACCAGGCGGACGTGCGCCGTCGTCCTCTGCCCGCACCATGCCGTGACGTGAGGCGGATGTGGCGTAGCCAATCGGACACCGGTGGCCGGTTGCGTACGCCGGATCCGGTGGGTGAGGCCGGCAGTCCGCCGGGCACCGTGAGCAGCCCGCCGGGCGCGGTCAGCATCGCGGGCTCGGGAGTCGACGGGACGGGTCGGCAGCCCGCTGGGCACCATCGGGCACGGACCCACCGCACGCGCGGCCCCTACGGGCTCGAGGGCAGCGACGGCCGCCGAACCCCCGGAGGTTCGGCAGCCGGGCCGGCACGCACCGCGACGTGGTGGCCGCAACACGAACGGTCGGCCCATTCAGTCCTACGTCCTGCGGCGGGCGGCCCGCTGTCGCGGAAGCACTCTCGTGCGCAGGTTGCCTGCCGTTGTGCGCTCAGCGGCGATCGCGACACCCCCTGCGCACCCGCCCCCGGATGTGGCGTAGCCAACCGGACTG
>SKJO01000251.1 GCA_007121975.1 Nitriliruptoraceae bacterium
CTCGTTGGGCGTCAGCGACAGCGAGAACATCCACCACAACGGGATCAGCCAGATGATGGCGAGCACGAGCAGCAGCGCGGTCGGCAGGTGCTTGCGCACGAGCCGCATGCGGCGAGCTCGGGTCACGGCCTGTTCGTCCGTCATCGCCCGGTCCTGGGTCGCCGGCTGATCCTGGGTCGTCGGTGCGCTCATGCTTCGCTCTCCCCACCACGCAGGAACAGGAACTGGATCACCGAGACCACGAT
Source organism: Nitriliruptoraceae bacterium (assembly GCA_007121975.1). Lineage (GTDB taxonomy): Bacteria > Actinomycetota > Nitriliruptoria > Nitriliruptorales > Nitriliruptoraceae > SKJO01. Next base: position 246 of record SKJO01000251.1, read on the forward strand.
GATCACGAAGAACAGGAAGATCGACATCGCGGAGGCGTACCCGAGCTGGAAGTCACGGAACCCGCGCTCGAAGACGTGCTGGATGAGCACCCGCGTCGCCCCGTCGGGCCCCCCGCGGGTCATGATGAACACCTGCCCGAAGATCTGGAACGAGTAGATGACCTGCAGCACGACCACGAGCCGGATCGTGGGCCGCAGCCCCGGGATCGTGATGTGCCGGAAGGTCTGCCAGGGCCCGGCGCCGTCGATCGAGGCGGCCTCGTACTGCTGCCGGTCGATGTCCTGCAGCCCGGCGAGGAACAGCACGAGGTTGAAGCCCACCGTCCACCACATCGTGGCCAGCACGATGGCGGGCATGGCCCAGGTGGTGCTGTTGAGCACGTTGATCGGTTCCGCGCCGAACCAGTCGCCCACGACCCCGACCAGACCCAGCGACGGATTGAGCATGAAGGCCCAGATGAGGGTCAGGACCGCCACCGAGAGCACGTAGGGCGCGAAGAACATCGCACGCAACAGCCCGGTGATCCGGCTGGGCCGGTTGACCGCGAGCGCCAGCGCGAGACCGACCCCTACGATCACCGGCGTCGACATCACCACGAACAGCAGCGTGTTGCCGAACGACAGCCAGAACTGCGAGTCGTACCACCGGCCACCCGGACCGGGGTGGATGCCGAGGACCGCACCGAACAGCACGACGATCCCGACACCGAGCGAGATCGCCGCCCTACGCGTCACGGTCCCGCGCCGCCAGGCGAACACCACCGGGATGAGCAGGGCGAGACCGATCAGCCGCAGCGGAAGCATCCGCCCGGCCGTCCAGGTCATCTCCGTCCCCCAGAACATCCGGCGGTAGTTCGACAGGCCGATCCACTCCCGCCGCGTGGTGTCGAGGAAGTCCCAGTCGAAGAAGCTCATCACCGCGGCCTGGATGACCGGGTAGAGCATGAACAACGCGTAGGCCGCGAGGAACGGCAGCAGGAAACCCAGCCCGCCCAGCTCTCGCGGCGAGAAGCGCTCGGGGCCGGCTCGCCGGGAGGAACGGCCGCTGGGCGCGGTGGGCGGTGTGAGCTGCTCGGTGTCCTTCGCCTGCTTCAACGTCGCCATGGTCTCCCACCTGCTCGCGCCGACTGACGCCGACAACCGATCGCGTTCCGCTTTCGTTCCGCCAACCTCGCCTACCATTTACCCTACGAGTTCGCCGAATATGCTGTCAAGTGCTTTCGCCTTCTTTCGCAAACACAAGCACATTGGCGGCATGGATGCTGCCCGCGGCCTAGGCTTCGGCGCGTAGCGTCATCGACCGACGAGAAACGATGACCACCGACCCACTGCCTGCGGCGCTCCGCCGGGAGCGCATCTCCGCGCTCGTCAAGGACCGTGGCTTCATCCGTGTGGCCGAACTGAGCCGGATCTTTCGGACCTCGCCGGTCACCATCCGCAGCGATCTCGACGACCTCGCCGCGCATGACCTGGTCCGGCGCGTGCACGGCGGTGCGGTGCCCATGGTGGGTCGGCCCGTCCCGGCCAACAGCGAGACCGAGGACCCCTATGCCTCCGAGCGGGCCGCGATCGGCGCCGCCGCCGCCGATCTCATCGAGCCGGGCCAGACCGTCGTGCTCGCCGGATCGCCAACCACCCGGCTCGTGGCCCGGGCACTGGCCCACCGCACCGAACTGCACGAGGTCGTCGTGCTCACCAACGACCTGCGCATCGCCCTCGAACTCCAGCCCTCGATCCCGCAGGTCACCGTCCTGGTCACCGGTGGAACGCTGCAGGCGGACGCGCCCGAGCTCGCCGATCCCCTCGGCGGCCTACTGCTCGCCGAGGTCACCGCCGATGTCAGCATCGTCGGTTGCGCGGGCCTCACCGTCGAGCGCGGCCTGACCGAGTCCAACGTGGCGGTCGTCGAGGTCGCGCGTCGCCTGCTCAACGCGGGCGACCGCCGCATCGTGGTGGCCGACACCGGCCAACTCGGGGCGACCAGCCCGGCCCGCGTCGCCCGTGCCTCGGAGATCCATCGGCTGGTGACCGGCGCCGAGGCCGATGCCGAGGAGGTCCAACGGCTCCGCGAACTCGGCATCGAGGTGACGCTCATCGACTGACGCCGAAACCCAGCCACCGCGGCGAAGGTACGCGGCAGGCGCACATGCTGAACGGTTGACCCAGGTGTGACGGCTGGGAGAGGGCGCAGCGCCTACGGTCCATCCGGTCGTCGATCAAGGGGAAGGACATGCCACCATCCACCGCCGCTCGCGTCGTCGCACTGGCAGCTCTCACGGCCTTCCTGCTCGGCTGCCAGGCACAGTTCCAGGACCTCGACACCGAGTTCTACTCTGACCCGCGAGAGATCCGCCAGGAGTTCCCGGTGCTCGTCACCAACCCGGACTCGCTGACGATCTACCGCAACGCCGACGGCTTCCCGAACGTGGCGTTGATCTGCATCCGCGGGGTGCCGTTCACCGCTACCAGCGCCACCCACCAGGGCGGACTTCGCCAGGTGCTCGACATCGAGGGACGCCAGGGCGTCGCCGACCTCTGCGAGAACCAGGGGATCGACGACGACGACGTCCCGATCGGCAACCCGGGGGACTCCTGATGAGCCGCGGACTCACCGGTGCGGCCATCGCTCTCGCGATCTTCGCTGTCGTCGCCGCGCTGATCGTCGGGCTCACGGCAGCACTCAACGCCGACTACGGGGTCACGCTGATCGCGATCGTGGCGGCGGCCATCGCCGCGATCGGCTTCGCGATCGGCCGGGCGACCGGGCGCTGAAAGCGACCATGCAGGCCGGCGACCGGATCCGCACGACTCAGCCCGCACCTCCATCGTCGGCGGTCCCCGTCAAGCGACGTCGCATCAGCACGCGCGGGAACCCCCCCGACACCGACTGCGTGTCGGCTGCCCACGCGAACCCGGCACGCTCGAACAGTGCACGGGTGCCCACATAGGCCATAGTGGTGTCGACCTTCGCCCCCCGGTTGTCGACCGGGTAGCCCTCGACCGCCGGGGCCTGCTGTGTACGGGCGTAGTCCACCGCACCTTCGAGCAGCGGCAGCGAGATCCCACGCCCCCGATGGCCCGGACGCACCCGGATGCACCACACCGACCACACCGGCCGGTCATCGACGTGTGGGATCTTGCGTGAGCGCGAGAAGGGCAATTGGGCCCGGGGGGCCACCGCCGCCCAGCCGACGACCTCGGAACCGTCGTAGGCGAGCACACCGGGGCCCTCATCGCGGCCGCACAACGTGCGGACGAACTCGCCGCGGGCCGGGCCGACGAGTTCGCGGTTGGTCCGTGAGTCGACCCGGTGGCTCAAACACCAGCACACCGAGGCGTCGGGCTTCTTGGGCCCGAGCATCACCGCGAGATCGTCGAACCGGTCGACGGTAGCGGCGACGACCTCGACGGTCATCGGCGACCTCCTCCCCCGATGACGCAAGGCTAGCTCCAGCGCGTGCGGGCCGAGGCGCGTAGCTCAGTGTCCGGGGACCACCGTGGGATCGGGCAGCGGATCGCGTGGCGTTGCGGCACCTGCCGAGTTCCAGGTGACCCGCAACTGCGCGAGCAAGCAGGCCGGATCCTCGGCGAAGCAGCGCTGCCCGAGCACCCACGCCTGCGCCTGGAGTTCGGCACGTCGGCGATCGAGCAGCCCACACAGGGCCGCCACCTCGCGCTCGGCCGCAAAGCGGTGGGGATCGGCGGTGAGGTCGCGGCGCAGCACCGCCAGGTCGTGATCGTCACCGAGCAGATCGGTCAACTCGTGCACCTGCCCTCGTCGCGCCTTGAGGACCGCGGGCCAGGCGGACTGGAGCAGGCGCAGGTGATGACGGTGGTACTTGGCGCGCTTTCGCCACAGGTGGAAGCTGGACGAGGTGGCATCGTCGTAGGCGTCGCCCATGCGCTCGCGAGCCCGATCGTAGGTCTTGGCCAGTCCTCCCTCGAATACCTCGAAGCCATCAGCATCGAGTTCCCACCCCGCGACGCGCTCGCGGGCCTCGCGAAGCTCCGCGTCAACGGCCCGCAGACGCTGGTCGAGATCATCGTCGAGAACCTCGGCACGCCGCTCAGCCAGGATCTCGCGGATGGGGGCGAGCTCCTCTGCCACCCCGTTGTCGCTGAACCGCGCGACCAGCGCGTCGAAAGTCTCCACGGCCACACCCACGTCCCTGACCCCGGACAGGCGCCGCATCGTGTCGCGGAACGCCACGTTCTCCCGGTCGTAGAGCTCCGGGGCAGCTGCGCGCACCAGCCTCAGCAACGCGCGCACCTTCTTGCCCCGCTGACGGACCTGGTGGACGGCGCGGTGCCGGTCTTCGCTGCCGAGCTCCTGGAGGCCACGATCGATCTGCGCGCGGGCGATGCGCCGCAGTTCGTCCTGGGGTTCGACTCCAGGGTCCCAGCGGAAAGCGGCCATCGTCGTCGACTCCTGGGTCAGCTGCATCGGGTCGCCAGGTCACCGTAACGGCGCGCGTGCCCGGGCCCGGGTGGCCGAACGGCGGGGTCAGGCGCCAGGACTCGCGACCTCACCTACCTCGGCCGTCGCTGGACGCGCCGTAGCGACCCGTCCCTCAGCCGACCGCCCGACCGACGCGGGTGTCGAGCCAGGCCAGGAGCTCAGCGATGACCTCGGCACGGTTGGTCTCGTTGAGCATCTCGTGGCGGCCCCCCTCGTACAGCCGGGCGGTGACGTCGGTGAGCCCCGCAGCCTCGTAGTGCGCGAGCAGTGAAGCGATCCCCTCGGTGCCGCCAACCGGATCGTCGGTCCCCGCGAACAGGTAGATCGGCAGCTGTTTCGGAGCGCCGGCCCGAACGCGCTCGACCTGGCCGATGACCCGCAGCCCGGAGAACAGGTCGAGGTAGAACTGGGTGGTCTTGACCTGCCCACACAACGGGTCGGCAAGACAGGCGTCGACCATCTCGGGATCGCGGGACAGCCAGTCCGACTCGGTCCGTGCGGGCTCGAACGCACGGTTGAAGCCACGACCGACCAGGGACTCGAGCAGCGTCGATCGGCCGCGACGTCCCAGACGCGCCCGCTCGATGCGAGCCAGTGCGGCACCTGCCTCAACGATCGGTCCCGCCGGCCCCGAGGAGCCGGACAGCACCATCGCATCGAGGTCCTCGGGGAAGGTGAACACGTACTGCTGCGCGAGGAACGAACCCATCGAGTGCCCCAGCAGGACCACGGGCAGACCGGGATGATCGGCCCGAGCGCGAAGCGTCACCCGGTGCAGGTCGTCGAGCACCAGCGCCCAACCGCCTCGGTCCGCGAGGTGACCGAGGCCGCCCTCATCGCGGGCGGTGATCCCGTGCCCCCGGTGATCTTCGAGGTAGGCAGACCATCCGGCCGCGTTGAGGGCCGCCGCGACGTGGTCGTAGCGCCGGGCGTGCTCGCCCATCCCATGCGCGAGGTTCACCACTCCACGCACGGCCCCGCCGTTGGGCTCCCAGCGGTGCACCACGACCGGAACGCCATCGCGGGTGTCGAGCGTGAAGGTCTCGTAGGACATCGTGGGCCCGTTGCGCGCTAGCGACCGCCCCGTCGACGGTCCGGCAAGACGGTAGCGGCGGGGCGGCTGCCACGGCGATCGCGCCCGGATCACCGAATGACCGCGCGTGGCTTACCAGCTGTCCCGGGTGGTGGGGTGTGGCTGCGGGGTCTTGGGTCGGGGCCGGGTCGGGGTTTGGGTTGGGACGCAGGGGTGGGCACCGGTCGGCTGATCGGATGATCGGCCGCCGGTGCCCGGGGTGTGTCTGGGTGTGTCGGGGTGCGCGTGCGCGGGTGGGTGCATCCTGCGCAGCGTCGGGCTGGTCAGGGTGGGTCGGTGGCGTCGGGTGGTGGGCTGCTGCTGCTGCTGCTGGGGGTGGTGGTGTTGGGGGGCTGCCAGGTGGCGGGGATGGTGCGTATGGCGTAGCCGGAGGCCTGATGCTGCCAGCGTCGGATGCCGTTGGCCTGTTGGGTGGCTCTCCAGCCGTCACGTTCCTTGGCGGCGTTGTCGCGTCGGCACAACGGGGCGAGCTGGTCGATGTCGGTACGGCC
>SKJO01000282.1 GCA_007121975.1 Nitriliruptoraceae bacterium
GCGCCGGGGGGGCGGTCACAGGGTCGGTCACAGGGTCGGTCACAGGGTCGGTCGAGGGGTCGGTCAAAGGCTCGGCCGAGGGGTCGGCTGCGGGCTGCGTCGGGTCAGCTGGCACGCACAGCCCCCTCGTCGGCAGCCTCGCCGGCAGCCTCGTCGGCAGCCTCGCCGGCAGCATCGCCAGCCTGCTCGCCGGCAGCCTCGCCCGCCACCTCGGCGGCCAGGTCCAGGCAGGTGCGGGCCAGGGCCGCCGCCACCTCGACGTCGTCCATCATCGTGTCGGTGGCCACGCACCGGATCCCGGCCGCCGCCACCTGCCCGACCGCGTCGGCGTCGCGGTGATCGACCACCCAGCCGTCGAGCAGCCCCGGGCCGTAGTGGGCCGCGACCCCCGCCGCCGACACCTCGGCACCGACGGCCGGCAGCAGCCGGTCGGCCATCCCTCGGACCACCCGTCCGCCCACGATCGGCGACACCCCGACCACCGGCGCGACCGTCTGGCGCAGGGCCTCGGCGATGCCGGGCACGGCCAGGATCGTGCCGATCGACACCACCGGGTTGGACGGGGCGATCAGCACCGCGTCGGCCGACAGCAGCGCGTCCACGACCCCCGGCGCGGGGCGTGCGAGCGGCGCGCCGGCCAGGTGCACGCCGGCGACCTCGGGGGCGGCGCGCTCACGCACCCAGTACTCCTGGAAGTGCAGGTCGCGGCCGTCGACGGTGGTGATGCGGGTCTCGACCCGGTCGTCGGTGGCGGGCAGCAGCCGGACCGCGACCCCGAACGCCTGCGCCACCTCGGCGGTCACCTGCGACAGCGGCAGACCGCGGCGCAGCTGCTCGGTGCGGTGCAGGTGCAGCGCGAGGTCGCGGTCGCCGAGCGTGAACCACGGCTCGTGGCCCAGACGGATCAGCTCCTCGGCGACGGTGAAGCGCTCGTCGGCCCGACCCCACTGCTGCTCGGGGTGCACCACCTCGGCCAGCCAGTAGGTGATCGAGTCGAGGTCGGGGCAGATGCGCAGTCCGAACCGGTCGAGGTCGTCGCCGACGTTGACGATCGCGGTCACCTGCTCGGGCGCGACGATGGCGGTCAGCCCGCGCAGGAACCGCGCGGCCCCCACCCCACCGGCCAGTACCGCGTACATCCGCACCGCTCCTGCGTCGTCCGACGCGCGCAGGGTAGGCCGGTACGGTGACCCCGCCCGGCACAGGAGGAGCGGCGGGTGTCAGCAGCGGAGTCGGTCGCCCCCGAGGTCCTGCAGCGGTTGCGCCCGCGGGCGCTGCACCGTGCCGAGCAGGGTCGCACCCTGCGTGCCGACGAGGCCACCTCGCTGCTCACCGCCCGCGGTGGGGACCTCGACCGGCTGCTGGTGGTGGCCGGGCGGGTGCGGGATGCGGCCCCGTGGTACGCCGAGGGAGCGTGGGGCCGGGCGCCCGACGGTCGCCGGCGGGTGACCTACTCGCGCAAGGTGTTCGTGCCCCTGACCCACCTGTGCCGCGACGCCTGCGGCTACTGCACCTTCGCCTGGCCGCCACACGGCGACGTGCCCGCTTTCCTCGGACCCGACGAGGTGCTCGACATCGCCCGCCGGGGCCAGCAGGCCGGGTGCAAGGAGGTGCTGTTCACCCTCGGTGACCAGCCCGAGCAGCGCTACCCGGCCGCGCGTGACTGGCTGCAGGCGCGCGGCTACGAGACCACGCTGGAGTACCTGCGGGCGGTCGCGATCCTGGTCATCGAGGAGACCGGGCTGCTGCCCCACCTCAACCCGGGGGTGCTCAGCTGGGAGCAGCTGGCCACCCTCAAGCAGGTGGCGGCGTCGATGGGGATGATGCTCGAGTCGACCTCGACGCGGCTGCTCGAGCGCGGCCAGGCGCACTTCGCGGCGCCCGACAAGGACCCGCAGGTGCGGCTTCGCACCCTGCAGGACGCGGGGCGGCTGTCGGTGCCGTTCACCTCGGGGCTGCTGGTCGGCATCGGCGAGACGCTTGCCGAGCGCACCGACACGCTGCTGGCCCTGCGCGACGTGCACCGCCGCTACGGGCACCTGCAGGAGGTGATCGTCCAGAACTTCCGCGCCAAGCCCGACACCGCCATGCGTGCGCACCCCGAGCCCGACCTCGAGCAGCTGCTGGCCACCGTTGCCACCGCTCGGGTGCTGCTCGGCCCGACCGTGCACCTGCAGGCGCCGCCCAACCTCTCGCCGGACACCTACGGCGATCTGCTGCGCGCCGGCATCGACGACTGGGGCGGGGTCTCGCCGGTCACCCCCGACCACGTCAACCCCGAGGCCCCGTGGCCGCACCTCGACGAGCTGGCCGCACGCTCGGCGGCGCACGGGTTCGTGCTCACCGAGCGGCTGTGCGTCTACCCCGAGCAGGTCACCCGCCCCGACCCGTGGCTCGCGGGACGCATGCGCGGACCGGTCGCCGCGCTCGCCGATGCCCGCGGTCTGGCGCGTGAGGGCGCGCGGCCAGAACCCCACCCGTGGCAGGACCCCGAGGTGGTGTCGGTCGAGCTCAGCGGCGCCATGGCCGCGGTGATCGACGGCGACGAGTCCGACGGTTCCGCCGCCGACGGGCGCAACGCCCGCTCGGCCGCGGCCGACGACGACCTGCACCGGGCGGTGTACGGCGACCTGCACGTCATCGCCAACGGGGTGCTCGCCGCCAACGCGCCCCGGCCGATCGCCCCGCCGCGCGCCACCATCCGCCGCGAGGTGGCCGCCGCGCTCGACCGTGCCCAGCGTGGCGTCGTGCTCGACGACGTCGAGGTGGCGCGGCTGTTCGACACCAGCGGGGTCGAGCTCGACGCGCTGTCGGCCGCCGCCGACGAACTGCGCGCCGAGCGCGTGGGCGAGACCGTCACCTACGTGGTCAACCGCAACCTCAACTTCACCAACGTGTGTTACACGGGCTGCCGGTTCTGTGCGTTCGCGCAGCGCCGCGACGACCCCGACGCCTACCAGCTCTCGCTCGACGAGATCGCCGACCGGGTCGAGCAGGCCTGGCACGCCGGCGCGACCGAGGTCTGCATGCAGGGCGGGATCCACCCCGACCTGCCGGGCGACTACTACTTCGCGGTGCTCGATGCGATCCGTGCGCGGGTGCCCGACATCCACATCCACGCCTTCAGTCCGATGGAGGTCGTCAACGGCGCGACGCGGCTGGGGATCCCGGTGCGCGAGTGGCTGACCGAGGCGCGGGACCGGGGGCTGGACTCGATCCCGGGCACCGCCGCCGAGATCCTCGACGACGAGGTGCGCTGGGTGCTGACCAAGGGCAAGCTGCCCTCGGCCGCCTGGGTCGAGGTGGTGACCACCGCCCACGCCGTCGGGCTGCCCTCCTCCTCGACGATGATGTACGGCCACGTCGACGAGCCGCGACACTGGATCGCCCACCTCAAGCTGCTGCGGCGCATCCAGGAGGACACCGGCGGGTTCACCGAGTTCGTGCCGCTGCCGTTCGTGCACCAGCTCGCGCCGATCTACCTCGCCGGGGTCGCGCGGCCCGGATCGACCTGGGAGGAGGACCGGCAGGTGCACGCGATCGCCCGGCTGCTGCTGGCCGGCGCCATCGACCACGTGCAGGTGTCGTGGGTCAAGCTCGGGCTGCACCGGGCGGTGGATCTGCTGCGCGGGGGATGCGACGACCTCGGCGGGACGTTGATGGAGGAGACGATCTCGCGGATGGCCGGCTCGCAGCACGGGGTCGCGCAGACCCCCGAGCGGCTGGCCGAGGTGGCGAGGGTGGCCGGACGACCGGTGCGTGAGCGCACCACCGTGTACGGTCGGGTCGAGCGAACCTCGACGGGAGCCGGGGAAACCTCACCGAAACCTAGACGAGTGATTTGACAAAACCTGTACAGGCTGTCACACTTCCGTCCAACGCCCCTCGGATGGAGATCCCGATGGCCACCACCGCCACCACCCTTCCCGCAACGAAGACCGCCACCCGCCCGGCTCTGCGACCGGTCGATGTCAGCGACGCCGCCACCAACGAGGATCTGCTGGTGGCCACCGCGCAGGGCGACCAGGAGGCCTTCTCGCGGCTCTACGACCGGGTCAGCCCCCAGGTCATCGGCGTGGCGCTGCGCACCCTGCGCGATCGGGCACTGGCCGAGGAGGTCGCCCAGGAGGTGCTGGTCGAGGTCTGGCGCAAGGCCGACCGGTTCGACCCGACGCGCGGCTCGGCCGCCGGCTGGGTGACCACCCTCGCACACCGACGCGCCGTGGACCGGGTCCGCAGCGAGCAGGCCAGCCGCGACCGCGACGACCGCGTCTCGCGCCGCGATGAGGCCCGCGCGTTCGACCACGTCGCCGACGAGGTCGAGGTCCGGCTCGACCACTGGCAGGTCCGCCGCGCGATGGCGACCCTCACCGAGCGGCAGCGCGAAGCCATCGAGCTCGCCTACTTCGGCGGCCACACCTACCGCGACGTCGCGAAGGTGCTCGGCATCCCGGAGGGCACCGCCAAGTCCCGCCTGCGCGACGGCCTGCACCGCCTGCGCACCGCGCTCGAGGAGCTCGTCTGAGCGTCGGGCGGTGCGCCCCGCCGGCCTTGCCCGCCCTACCCACGACCCCTGACCCACGAAGCCCGACCCCGACCCCCGAACCACGACCCACGACCCCGCCCTCGCGGCGGGGTCTTGTCGTGATGGTGCGAGCGCCCGCACGCCCGCGACGCGCGCAGGGCGAACGCAACCGACGGTTCCCGGGTCCGATGGGGGGCTGACGCCGGCCAGTGCCCGATCGGCCTTGACCCGCCAGCGCTCAGCGTTCAGAATGCCGTCCGTGTAATCTCACCGACGTGAGGTCGAGGAGCGCGGGGTGGCTACGAGGATCGCGGAGCTGACGGTGCAGCTCACGCCCGAGTACGAGGAACGGGCGTGGATGCTCGACGCGCGCTGCCTCGATGCCGATCCCGAGGCCTTCTTCCCCGAGAAGGGGGGCTCCACCCGGGAGGCCAAGCGCATCTGTGCCGGCTGTCCGGTCCGGGCGGAGTGCCTCGAGTACGCCCTGGAACACGACGAACGCTTCGGGATCTGGGGCGGGCTGTCGGAGCGCGAGCGGCGTCGTGCCAAGCGTCTGACGGCCTGAGCGTCGTCAGACGGGTCGCCCACCCCCCTGTGGTACCGTCCGTCCGCTCCGGTCACGACCGCGATTGTGCGCGCCGCGATCCGCGCTGACCGGGTCGTCGTCGAGTCCCCGTCGAGGAGCGCGCACGCCGTGCTGCAGGCCCCTGCGAGCACCCCGGTGCTCGTCGTGCTCGTCGCGCACGACGGGCTGCCCTGGCTGCCGCGCACCGTGGCCTGCCTCGAGGCGCAGACCCACGCCGAGGTGTCCGTCCTGGCCGTGGACAACGCCAGCACCGACGGCACCCGAGAGTGGCTCGTCGACCACCTCGGCCCCGACCGGGTGCTGCTCGCCGAGCGCAACCTGGGCTTCCCTGCGGCGGTGTCGATGGCATTGGACGCCGCCGCGGGGCGCGACGCCCCCTACGTGCTGCTGCTGCACGACGACTGCGCCCTGGCTCCCGACGCCCTCGCCCACCTCGTCGCGGCGCTCGACGCCGATCCGCGCCTGGCGCTGGTCGGTCCCAAGCTGCACGCCTGGCAGCAACCGGAGACCCTGCTGGCGGTGGGCTGGACGATCGACGTGGCCGGCCGGATCGTCACGGCGGTCGACGAGGGCGAGCGCGACCAGGGCCAGCACGACCGCGAGCGGCGCGCCCTGGCCGTGTCCAGCGCCGGGATGCTCGTGCGCCGGGAGGTGTTCGATGCGCTCGGGCGCTTCGACCGGCGCTACCACCTGTTCCGCGACGATCTCGACCTGTGCTGGCGGGCCCGGCTCGCCGGCCACGACGTCGAGGTGGTGCCCGAGGCCACCGCCGAGCACGTCGCGGCCGGTGACGCTCTCATCGCCCGCGGCTCGCGCCGTCCGGCCGACCAGCGCTACCTCTCCGAGCGCAACACCCTCGCGACCCTGCTCAAGAACCGTGGCGCCTTGCGCCTGTGGCTGGTCGTCGCGGGGTACTTCCTGGTCGGCCTGGCCAAGATCGTGGGTTTCCTGCTCACCCGGCGCGTCGGCGACGCCACCCGCACGGTGCGCGCCTGGCTGTGGAACGCCCGGCACCTGCGCGACACGCTCCGGCTGCGCCGGGAGGTCCAACGACGGCGCACGCGCTCGGATCGCGAGTTGGCCCCGTACTTCGGCCGTCTCGCCCCGCGGCTGCGCGACTACGTGGAGGCGATCGCCGAATGGGTCGCCGGCGGCGACCTCGCGGCCGCCC
>SKJO01000045.1 GCA_007121975.1 Nitriliruptoraceae bacterium
CCGGCCAGAAGATCTACATCACCTACGGCGATCACGACCTCACCGAGCAGATCGTGCATCTGGTGCTGGCCCGGCTGCCCGACGCCCCGCCGGGGACCAAGGGCATCTCGCTGTTCGTCGTGCCCAAGTTCCTCGTCGAGGACGACGGCAGCCTCGGGGCCCGCAACGACGTGCAGGTCGTGTCGCTCGAGCACAAGCTGGGCATCCACGCCTCACCGACCTGCGTGATGGCGTTCGGGGAGTCCGGTGAGGGCGCGATCGGCGAGTTGGTCGGCGAGCCCAACCAGGGCATGCGCGAGATGTTCACGATGATGAACGACGCGCGGCTCGGGGTCGGCATGCAGGGGGTGGCCGTCGCCGAGCGCGCCTACCAGCAGTCGCTGGCCTACGCCCAGGAGCGTCGGCAGGGCCGCGGGCCCACCAGCGCCCCCGGGGAGCAGGCGCCGATCATCGACCACGCGGACGTGCGCCGCATGCTGCTGACCCAGAAGGCGATGATCGAGGCATCCCGGGCGGTGTGCTACGCCACCGCCCACGCGCTCGACCTCGCCGAGCACGCACCCGATCCCGCCATCCGAGAGGAGCAGGGCAAGCTCGCCGACCTGCTCACGCCGCTGTCCAAGGCCTGGGCCACGGACCTCGGCGTGGAGCTGACCTCGCTCGCGCTGCAGATCCACGGCGGCATGGGCTACGTCGAGGAGACCGGGGTCGCGCAGCACTACCGCGACGCCCGGATCGCCCCGATCTACGAGGGGACCAATGGCATTCAGGCCCTCGACCTCGTCGGGCGCAAGCTGCCCTACGACGGGGGTGCGTTCGTGAAGGGCTTCCTGCTCGACCTGCATGAGGGCATCGAGGAGCTGCCGGACTCGCTGGACGCCATCGCCCAACCGCTGGCTGCCGGACTCGAGGCGCTCGAGCAGGCCACCGACTGGATCTTCGCCCACCGGGAGGCCCCGCTGGACGTGTTCGCCGGTGCCACCCCCTACCTGCGGCTGTTCGCGACCGTGGTCGGGGGCTCGTACCTCGCCAAGGGTGCGGCGGCCGCCCAGGCCCGGCTCGACGCCGGCGACCACGGCAGCTACGGCCCGGACTTCCTCGCCGCGAAGGTCACCACCGCGCGGTTCTTCGCCTCCCAGCTGGTGCCGCAGGCGGTCGGGCTGCTGCCCGCCATCACCGCCGGTGCCGACGACCTGTACGCGGTCGACGCGGCGGCACTCGCGCCGTAGGCCAACCACGGCGCACCGTCGCCGGGGGCCCCGCGCGGGTCCCCGGCGCAGGTCGCCGCCACAAGTCCCCGGCGCAGGCCGCCGGCACAGGTCGCCGGCACAGGCCGCGCCCAGACTTGAGCAGGAGAGCAATGGACGTCTTCGAACGGCTCCAGGACCGCACCGCGGTGGTCGTCGACCGGGTGGTTGGCGCACCCATCGAGCGTGACGGCACCGTGATCGTCCCCGTCGTCGCCGTGCGCGCTGGCGGTGGCGGCGGTGGGGGCACCGACCCGTCCGGTGGGGGTGAGGGCAGCGGCGGGGGCTGGGGGGCCGCCGGCCGGCCGGTCGGCGCGTACGTGCTGCAGGACGGCGACGTGCGCTACGAACCGGCGGTGGACGTCACGCGCATCGTCCTGCTCGGCCAGGTCGTGGCGATCGTGGCGTTGCTCGTGCTGCGCCGGATGCTGCGCCGCCGCGGCTGAGGCCGCGCGGCTACGGTCTCCCGCTATGCCAAGCGATGCGCAGCCCACCGCCGCTGCGCGCCACCTCGACGTCCTCGGCGCGCAGGTGGTGCGCTGTCGTGCCTGCCCCCGGCTGGTGGCCTGGCGCGAGCAGGTCGCCCGCGAGCGCCGCGCCGCCTACGCCGATGAGCAGTACTGGGGGCGGCCCGTCCCCGGCTTCGGGGACCCGAACGCCGAGGTGGTGGTGGTCGGGCTCGCCCCCGCCGCCCACGGCGCCAACCGCACCGGACGCATGTTCACCGGCGACCGTTCCGGCGACTGGCTGTACGCGGCGCTGCACCGCGCCGGGTACGCCAACCAGCCCACCTCGACGTCCCGGGACGACGGTCTGACCCTGACCGGGGCGTGGGTCACCGCACCGGTGCGCTGCGCGCCGCCGTCCAACCGTCCGACCACCGTGGAACGGGATGCCTGCGCGCCGTTCCTGGCCGCCGAGCTCGGGCTGCTGTCGTGGCGGGTGGTGGTCGCGCTCGGGGGCTTCGGGTGGGACGCGGTGCTGCGCCACACCGGCTGGGACGGGCGCAAGCCGCGCTTCACGCACGGCGCCGAGGTGGTGCTGCCCGACGGGCGCCGGCTGCTCGGCTGCTACCACGTCAGCCAGCAGAACACCTTCACCGGCCGGCTGACCGAGCCGATGCTCGACGCGGTGTTCGCCCGTGCGAAGGCGATGGTGGTCGATACGTAGGCCGAGCGCCCCGGAGCCCGACCGCGTCGAGTCGGCCGCGAAGAGCTCGCCACGCAGGTGCGCATAACGGTGTGCATTCCGGTGCGCTTCTGCGTATGCTGGGCTGTGTACTTCATCGACGCCGGGGAACCAACGGTGTATCAGCGCGAGGTGTTTCCGAACGCGCCGCTGGAGTTCGTCGCAGCGGAGGTGCGTTTTCCGTACTCGCCAAAGCTGGGGCGGCACGAGTCGTTCGACGTCCTCGTAGACGCACTCAGGGATGTCTTCCCGATCCCGGATCGCGAGGAACAGCGTGAGCGCGCGGTTGGCCCCCAGGGCGTGCAAGCCGCAGAGCCACAAGTCACCTACCGACTTCTCGCGAAAGACCGGTTGTCGTCGGTGACGGTCGGCCACTCGCGCCTCAATCTAGAAGTCACCGACTACCAGGAGTACCCGGAGTTCCGGCAGCTGATTCGGCGATCTCTCGAGCCCCTCGACACCCTGGGTGTCGTTGTCGGCGTGGAGCGGATCGGGCTCCGGTTCATCGATGAGGTGCGGGTTCCGTCCGTCAAGGCTGCCTCGGACTGGCGCGGATACATCGCTGACGAGTTCTTGGGGCCGCTTGTGCTTTCCGACGAGGGCACCGTGGAGAACCTGGAAGGCATCGTCAAGATGCAGACGCATGCAGAGACTCATCTTGTTCTGCGGTACGCGGCTCTTGATGGCGCGGGAGTCGTTGGCGGCGGGCCTCTGCGAAGGCGGAAGCCCCCTTCGTCAGGTCCGTTCTTCGTCATTGACACCGACAGTGTCTGGCAGGGACCTGAGATCATGGATTTCGATGTCGAGTCGGTGCTCGACGTCTTCGACCAGCTTCATGAGCCCGTGGGAACGATCTTCCACCGAACGATCACCGACCGATTGAAGAATGAGGTCTTGAGGAGCAACCCATGAGCGAAACCCCTACATCAGCGCCCACGGTTGTCTACGAGATTGAGCCGTCCGAGCTCACCGCTTCAGGGTCGGCCGTTCTTCGAGACCTGGGCTACCGCGCGGGTCGCCTCCGCGATGAGGTCGAGCTGCTCAACCGTGACGTCAACGACCATCACCGGACCGTTCGACCTTACGACTTGTCTGAGCGCGCGAGCTCGAAGGCACGCAAGAGCGTCGAAACGCTCCTCGACGAGCTCTCGACTGAGCGCGGCATGGCATGGCGGGATGTCGCTCGAGTTGCCGGCGTCAGCCGATCAGCGGTCCGGAAGTGGCGAGCCGGCGATACCCCTTCGCCGGAGAGCCGAACGAGGCTGGCCCTGGCAGCGGCCTTCCTGGATCTCCTTGAGCAATTCCCCATCGAGGATCCAGTCGGTTGGCTCGAGGTGCCGATTCTCCCGGGCTACTCGGCAACGGCATTCGATGTCTTCGAGGCGGGGCACCTCGACCTGCTCCTGGACTACGCCGGGCAACGCGTGACGGCGATCGAGGTTCTCGACGTTCTGGACACCTCTTGGCGGGAGCGCTTCTCGAGCACGTTCGAGGTCTTCACGGCGCCGGACGGCGAGCGCTCGATCCGACCCAAGAAGTGAAGTGACCCGACGAGCCGGGGAGGGGACAAGAAGTGGGAACCCTCGCAGCGCCTCCCGAGAACGAGGAGGACCTGTATCTCTATCGCGGCGATGAGGGGACCGTGGCCCGGCCACACATGCAGGGTGACGTCTTCTTCGGGGGGATGTGGGCACCTGAGGCCGTGATGCTGATCACCCATCCCTGCTCCATGCGCGCCGGCGCCAACCTCCGGGAACAACTCGCGGTCGTCGAGATCGTGGACTACCAACGCCTACCAGCAGGCAGGTGGGCCGACGGTCACTTCGACCTGAGCCCGCTGCCTGGCTTGCCGGTCACCTCTGAGCATCCGGCGGCCAGCTTCCGTCACATCCAGACGGTGCCGAGCGGGGAACTGGCGCTCGACCGCCGAGTGGCGTCCCTCAGCGAACTCGGGGTCCAACTTCTGCAGCAGCGCTTCGTGCATCACCTGACCCGCGTGATCGTCGACCTGCCCACGCTCTACGAGCATTCGTCGCCGGTACTCACGGAGGCCGAACTCCAGGAGGAGTGGGTTGAGGCGGCGCTGGACAGGGGTGTTGCACAGGCCGAAGCCGAGGGAGCCTTTCAAGCGTTCCTAGGACACGGAGAGGGGTCGCTGCGCGACGCTCTATCGAACGCCAACACCAGGGGCCAGGTCCGCCGTGCAGTCCGCAAGAGGATCCGCGATGCCGAGGGTTGACCGTGCTGGCCGGAAGTTGGCTGTCAACGTGGCGGTCTGGCTCTGGACACCTACGGTCAAGATCGTACTCTCCGCGCGGTAAGGACAGGGGCCGGGGTCGAATGAGCACGTCAGCCAGCAGAACACCTTCACGGGGCGGCTGACCGAGCCGATGCTCGACGCGGTGTTCGCCCGTGGCGCTGCGCTCACCCGGTGAGCAGCCAGCCGCGGATCCGTTCGCCGCTGGCGGCCGCTCGATCGACGCCCCGCAGCACCGCGGTGGGGCGCCCGGCGAGCAGGGGGCGCACGGCGCTCGCCGCGATCACCGCCAGGGTCCTGGGCTCGCCGGCGGCCTGGTCGGCTGCCTCGCCGGCTGCTGCGGGACCCGCCGCCCACCGCCCGTCGGTCGCGACCTCGACCCCGAATGGACCGTCGAGACCGAGGCTGCGGGCACGCTCGAGCAGCTGTGCGTGGGTCCATTCGAGGCCGCCCACGACCAGCGCGAGCGTGTCCGGGCCGGCCTGCGGTGGTGGCGGATGGTCCGGGAAGGCCTGGCAGGCGCGGGTCCAGGCCTCACCTCCGACTGCGGCCGAGGGACCGCCGTCGATGGCGTCGCCGAGCCACAGCACCTCTTCGACCCCAGCGGACGCCGGCCGGCCCTCCTGGAGGACTGCCACCGTCGCCGGGTCGGAGGGGTCGGAGGGGTTCGACGGGTCCGACGGATCCGACGGGGATGGCGGCTGTTGGTCGGGGAGCTCCACCACCACGCCCGACCACCAGGCGGCATACAGCACGGCCACGGCCGGCCACCCCAGGCCGGCGTCGAGGTGGAGGCGGTCCCCGGGTTCGAGCAGCAGGTCCGCGCTGAGCAGGTGGGCCCCCTTGGCGGCCCACTGCGCCAGCGAGACCGCGCTCTGCTCCTCACGCACCCCGGGGCGGAGCACGGTGAGCAGTGGCCGGTGACCGAGTGCGTCGCGCGCACGCGCCAGCGCCGCGGCGAGGTCACGGGCTCCGTCGAGCGAGGCGGGGGTCGGGCCGAGCACGGCGGTGGGCCTCCCGGGTGGCGTTCGAGGTGCGAGGCTAGCCAGGCCGACGGGGGGTGGTCGGCGGGCCCGCCTCCCGAGATGACCGGGGTGCCGCTGATACCTTCGGCTGGTCGCCCCCCGGTGCTCCCCGGCGTCGGCGCCGCGCCGTTCGAACCGGCCCTCGGCAGCCTGATCGTCCGGGAACCGGACCAGGGCGCGTGCCGTCCCACCGCAGCCCGTCGGACACCGCTCCGTGCCGTCGGCTCGCCCAGGAGCCCACCAGCCAGATGACCACCACCAACTCCCCGCTGATCTCCTCGGGCCGTCGCGCACCGCGTCGGCCCTGGTGGCGCTGGCTCGGGATCGCGCTCACGCTTGCGTTGCTCGTGGTCGTCGTCGCCGGGGTGCTGGCCGGAGTGCTGTGGGCCTACAGCTGGGTTCGGCTCGGACCTGACCAGCTCACGGTGCTCGAGGAGGATCTCACCGCCCGGGGCGGGGAGCCTCCCCGCGCGCCGGCCGAGGCGACGACCTACCTCGTGGTCGTGACCGAGCCGGTCCGTGACCCGACCGTCCCGGCCGAGCCGG